>NZ_DBFCCJ010000036.1:0-39661 GCF_048380235.1 Ventrimonas sp.
GCTTTCCGGGATTTTCAGCATATCAGGTGTTTGCATCTTGAACACACGTGTACGAATGCAGCGGATGTAGTCCGATGCAGGCGAACGCGTGTTGTGAGAGCAAGCAAACAACGATATGTGAAAATAGAGGAAGGCGGTCTCTTTCTCTTCCGGACCTTTATTCGTTCCGTCCTATAATTGCAATTTTCTAGCTGCACATATGGCATGCGGCGCAGGCAGATGGTGCGATGGCACATCCTCCCATGGCGGTTTCGCGCAGTTCCGCCGGAAGGCGTTTGCCTACGGTGTACATGGTCTCTAACATTTCATCAAACGGGATGAGCTGGGAGAGACCTGCAAGAGCCATCTCCGCTGCGATGAGTGCGTTTGCCACACCGGCAGCGTTGCGGTTCTGGCATGGGTACTCGACCAGGCCGCCGACCGGGTCGCAGACAAGACCCAGCATATTCATGAGCACGATGGTGGCTGCATCGAGGCACTGCTTCGGGCTTCCGCCGAAGAGCTCTACGGCGGCGGAAGCCGCCATGGCAGATGCAATGCCGACCTCGGCCTGACAGCCGCCCACGGCACCGGCTACGGTCGCGTTTCTCATAGCCAGGTAGCCGATGGCGCCGGCATTGAACAGGACTTTGATGAGGTCATTATCAGAAAAACTGTGACATTCCTGCAGTGCCAGCAGCATACCCGGGACCACACCGGCGGAACCGGCGGTCGGAGCAGCCACGATGAGGCCCATGGAAGCGTTGGTTTCCAGAACAGCTATCGCGTAGGTGATGGCCTTTTCCAGCACATCGCCGCAGATACCGCGACCGGCTGCCTGGTGGGAAGCCAGCTTTTCAGCTTCGCCGCCGATGAGGCCGCCCATGGAGCGAACCGGAGTCTGAATCGGAGTATGCGCGGATTCCTTCATAATTGCAAGAGCACGCGCCATGCGGCTTCTGGCTTCCTCTTCCGGCATCTCGCCTTCAGTCATTTCTCTCTGGAGCATGATCTCAGAAATCGGGAGATTCTGCTTCTGACATAATTCTAAAAGTTCTTTCGCGTTTTTAAAATCCATTGTCTGTTGTCCTCCCTTTCTTTAAATCTGTACGACCATGACGTCGCGTACGTTGACATTGTCTTTCAGGTTCTCTGTTACATCCTCCGGAAGCTTTCCATCGGATTCTACGATCGTGTAAGCGGTGTGTCCTTTTGCTTCGCGGAACAGGCGCATGAACGCGATGTTGACGCCGCGGTCGCTTAAAACTTTGGTGATGTGGGCAACAACGCCAGGTTTGTCCTGCTGTACCACGATAATGGCACTGTACTCTCCGGTAAAGTCTACCTTTACGCCATTGATGCGAACGATGCGGACCTTGCCGCCGCCTAAGGATTCGCCGCGGATGCTCATGGTCTGGCCGTTTTTATTGGTTATGGAGATATCCACAGTGTTCGGATGTATCTCGATTTCGGTCTCATTCGGGGTGAAGGTATAAGCCAGGCCGGTTTCCTGCGCAATCTCGAAGGAATTACGGATGCGCATATCGTCGGTGGAAAATCCCATGATGCCGCCGAGGAGCGCCCGGTCGGTTCCGTGACCGTGATAGGTTTTGGCGAAGGAACCATAAAGCGTAAAATCAGCCCGGACAACGTTTCCGCCGATCATTTTCTGAGCCAGAAAACCGATGCGGGCCGCGCCTGCCGTGTGGGAACTGGACGGGCCGATCATGTTTGGTCCGAGCACATCGAAAACACTGATAAATGACATGTTAAGCCTCCTGAGTTTCTTTGATGATGAATTTGTGGTAAGCGGTTGACGTCTTCGCAGGTGCATTATATCATGGTAACATAAATGAATCAAATTCATAGTTTTCATGAGTATATTGAAAATAATTCAATCATAGGGAGGCGTTTTATGGAATTTCGCCAGCTTCATACCTTTATTCAGGCTGCACAGCTTCAGAGCTTTTCCAGGGCGGCAGTTCAGCTTGGTTATTCACAGTCGGCGGTGACGGTCCAGATCCGCATGCTCGAGAAGGAGCTTGGAACGCGCCTGTTTGACCGGATGGGAAAGCAGGTGGTATTGACACCGCAGGGACAGAAATTTTTGATGCATGCGAACACGATCCTTTACGAGGTAAACCGTACCCGTCTGTCCATGCATGAGGATGAGGAACTGAAAAATCCGCTTCATATCGGCACGATCGAATCACTGTGTGCGGCCAAATTTCCGGCTATTGTGAGCCGGTTCCGGGAACATCATCCACAGGTAAAGCTTCAGATCACGGTGGGAACCCCGGAAGAGCTGATTCGCATGATGGAGCACGATCAGCTGGATATCATTTATATTTTGGATGCGCCCCGGTGGAGTGAAAGCTGGGTGAAGGCCATGGAAGTGGCAGAGCCGGTCGTATTTGTGGCATCCCCGGCATTCTGGGCACAAAAATACGCAGAATGCGAGAAGAACGGCACAGTGAAATGGAGCACAAAAACAGTTGGGCAGGAAGAAATATCGGTTCGGCAGATAACATTGGACCAGATTTTACAGGAACCATTTTTTTTAACAGAGAAAAATGCAAATTACCGCCAGGCACTGGACCAGCACCTTGCCTCCTGCCGCTGCTGCCTGTCTCCGGTTCTGGAAATCAGTGATACAGCCTTTATCATCCAGATGCTGGAGCAGAGCCGCGGTCTTTCGTTTCTCCCGCTGTTTGCGGTGCAGAAGCAGATCTGGGAGGGAACACTTGCTGCTGTGGAGGTGGATGACGTGGAAATATCCATGTACCGTCAGATCTTTTACCACAAAAATAAGTTCAGAACGCGGGAAATGGAGCAGTTCATCATCTTTGCGTCCGAGGAAGAAAACCATTGATGAAAAATTAATCCCATAAACAAAACGGTTATGGTATAATCAATGTTAATTTGTAAATTTATCTGACAGAAAGGCGAAGCTATGAATTTTCTAAAGAAACAGTCCCCGGTGCGGATTATTTCGCTGGGCTTTGCGCTGGTGATCCTGATCGGATCGGTGCTTTTAAGTCTGCCCTGCAGCATACGGGACGGAGTTACGCTGCGTTACATTGATGCCCTTTATATGTCTACCAGTGCGGTGTGTGTAACAGGACTTCTCACGGTAGATGCAGGGGATACGTTTACGCCGCTTGGCCAGTTCTTTCTGGGTATGCTGATCCAGGTCGGCGGTCTTGGGGTGACAGCGGTGGGAACCGGTGTGATCCTGGCCATGGGAAAGAAGATCAACCTGAAGGCCAGAAACCTGATCCGGGAGGCTGGCAATCTGGATTCCGGAAAGGGCGTGATCCGTTTTATCCGGCTGGTATTTCTGACTACGGTTACATTCGAACTGGCCGGAGCAGCATTGAGCTTTCTGGTATTTCGAAAAAACTTTCCACCGTTAAAGGCGGCCGGAGTCAGCCTGTTTCATTCGGTGGCTTCCTTCAATAACTCCGGATTTGACATTCTGGGCGGCGGTCAGAACCTGATTCCGTACCAGGATGATGTACTTTTGAATGTGGTGACCTGCGCCCTGGTTATTTTTGGCGGCATCGGCTTTTTGGTGATCCGTGAGGTCATTGCAAAACGGTTCCGATGGAAAAAGCTTTCCATGCACGCCAAGGTGGTGCTGTTTATGAGCCTGGTGCTGACGGCAGCCGGCACAGTGCTTTTAAAGCTGACAGAGGATATTACCTGGATGGGAGCTTTCTTTACCAGTGTATCCGCAAGAACCGCCGGATTTTCTACATTTCCGCTGGGATCTTTTTCCGGCGCAGGACTTCTGACGGTCATTGTGCTGATGGTGATCGGCGCTTCTCCGGGTTCTACTGGAGGTGGTATCAAGACTACGACCTGTTATGTGCTGTTTGAGGGAATCCGTTCTTCAGCAACAAATACATCGGAGAAGGCATTCCGCTATGCGGTCCCGGCTGACGCGTTCCGCAAGGCGGCAGTGATCACACTGCTGGCCATCGGTATTGTGCTGTCCGGAACTTATATTCTGGTGATTTTAGAGCCGGGCGTACCGTTTCTGGATGCGCTGTTTGAAATGAGCAGTGCCTTTGGTACTGCCGGACTTTCGACCGGAATTTCTGCGGGACTTTGCGATGCGGCAAAAATCCTGACCATTCTGATCATGTTTATTGGAAGGCTGGGACCGCTGACGATCGCCTCCCTCTGGTATTTTACCAAGGGTGAGCGGGTAAGCTATCCGGAAGGAAATATCGCGATTGGATAAAAATTGGAAAAGGGCATGGAGGAAAGCAATGTTCAAAAAGAAGAGTAATGAAAAAAACACTTACGGAATCGTTGGTCTTGGCCGTTTCGGACATGCGCTGGCTCTGGAGCTGGCAGCGGCGGGAGCAGAGCTTGTGGTACTGGATAAAGAAGAAGAAAAGGTGCGGGAACTGCGGGAGTATACGGAAAATGCTTACGTAGTGCATGCGCTGGATAAAAAGACACTGTCGGAAACCGGTGTGCAGAACTGCGATGTGGCGGTGGTCTGCATCGGTGAACAGCTGGATATCTCCATCCTGACTACACTGAATTTGGTGAGCCTTGGGATACCGACTGTCATCTCCAAGGCCTCCAGTATGGAGCATGGGGAAATTCTGGAAAAGATCGGGGCCCAGGTGGTTTACCCGGAGCGCGACATGGCAGTGCGTCTGGCACACCGGCTGGAGGCAGTCCGCATGCTGGACTTTATCCAGCTGAGTGAAAAACTGAATATCTCCAAGATGATCATGCCGGAGCGCAGCGTAGGAAAAACCGTGGTGGAGGCCAATCTGCGCGGACGGTTTGGTGTCAACATCATTGCGGTGGAGAATGATGGAAAGCTGATCGAGACCATTACACCGGATTATGCGTTTAAGAAAGGTGATATTGCCTATATTTCCGGAAGCAAGGAGGCTTTAAACAAGCTCAGTGAATGGAATGGAAAAGCATAAGGCAGAGCGCAAAGGACGTGATGATCTCTTACCGCTGTGGGTGGCAGATATGGATTTTCAGCTTTAGGAGGAGATCCTCGCGGACTTCCGGTCGCGGATCGATCATGGGATTTTTGGCTACACGGATCCGGACCAGGAATACTTTGATGCGCTGGATCACTGGTTCTTCACGCGTCATGGCTACCATGTAGATCGGGAAACGGTGACAGTGGGCTGCGGCGTGGTATACGGCCTTGCCACCGGCGTAAAGGCATTTACAAAGGAGGGCGATGCGATCCTCATCCAGCAGCCGGTATATTATCCGTTCCGGGAAGTCATTTTACCAGCTTCCGGACTCTGGACGCGAAATACCAGGACAGCCTGGTGCTGTATACTTCACCAAGCAAAACCTTTAACGTGGCAGGATTTCAGCCGGCAAACATCATCATCCAGAACCAGAAGCTCCGGAAAGCTTACCGGAAAGCAAATGCGGCAGCGGGCTACAGTCAGGGAAACATTATGGGGCAGGTTGCCGTGAAAACCGTGTATACCAAAGGCGCGCGGTGGGTGGATGAGCTTTTGGAGTATCTGACCGGAAACATGGAATATATGCGCACATTTGTGAAGGAGAACTTCCCGAAGGCGCATTTTGTGGAGCCGGAGGGTACCTATCTGACCTGGGTAGATTTTTCCGGCTATGGCTTCACCGATGAAGAGCTCGAGCATCTGATGGTAGAGGAGGCAAAGCTGTGGCTGGACTCTGGCAAGGTATTCGGAACGGAAACAGCACAGTTTGAGCGTTTCAATCTCGCCTGTCCGCGAGCCACGGTCGTGAAGGCAATGGAGCAGCTGAAAGCTGCGCTTGATGTGCATGTCAGATGGAACTGAAAATCCAGAATAAAATAGAAAAGGACATTTGACTTTTTTGAAACAAGATGTTAAAATTGTATGGAAAAAGGACATATGATATGCAAAAATCGGTAATAGTGCCGAAAATATGCCGGCTTTTTGAGAAGCTTTGTCCGTATACTTTCCATATTCCAAAGTCTATAATAACAACAACTTCATAAAACAGGTGACGATATGTATATTCTGGAGATGGGTCCAGAGTTTCTACCAACTGCCGTAAAGAGTTGACTACATAGTTACATGAACCGGGGAACCCCGGGAGTTTCATGCGACTGTGTGCTGCTCCGGAAAGAAAAAACCAGCAGAGAATTTCGCATGAGCGCGGAATTCTCTTTTTTGTTTTCAGTACAATGTATGGGGATAAGGAACATATAGGAAAGGATGAATAAATATGAAACAGACCTTTGCCCTGAGAGGCAATCTTGTATACACAAAAAAAATCGGAACAATGGAAATCCTTGAGCATCAGTATCTGGTCTGTGCGGACGGAAGGGTGCAGGGAATCTATCCGGAACTTCCCCAACAGTTTTGCGGCATTCCGGTAGAAGATATGGGAGACCGGATCATCATCCCCGGGCTTACGGATCTTCACGTTCATGCACCGCAGTATTCGTTCCGGGGACTAGGCATGGATCTGGAGCTTCTGGACTGGCTGAATACCAACACCTTTCCGGAGGAGAGCAAGTACCGGGATCCGGAGTACGCAAAGAAGGCATATGATATTTTTGTAAAGAATTTAACACACGGCGCTACCACAAGAGCCTGTGTGTTTGCCACCATTCACAACGAAGCAACCCTTCTTCTGATGGACCGGCTGGAAGAGGCAGGAATTGCGGCGATGGTGGGCAAGGTGAATATGGACCGCAACAGTCCGGACTATCTGCGGGAGGCTTCGGCAGAGGAATCTGCAAAGGCAACCAGGGAATGGATCCGGGCAGTCGCAGAACGGCATTATGAGCATGTGCAGCCAATCCTGACTCCGCGGTTTACGCCAAGCTGCAGTGACGAATTAATGGAGCTTTTGCATGATATCCAGAAAGAAACCGGGCTTCCGGTGCAGTCTCATTTATCGGAGAATCTGGGAGAGATTGCCTGGGTACAGGAGCTCTGTCCGTGGGCAGAATTTTACGGAGATGCCTACGACCATTTCGGCATGTTTGGCGGGAAATGCCGCACCATCATGGCTCATTGTGTTTACTCCGGTGAAGCGGAAATCCGCAGGATGAAGGAGAATGGAGTTTTTATTGCCCATTGTCCGGAGTCCAATACCAACCTTTCTTCCGGTATCGCGCCGGTACGCCGGTATTTAGATGAGCAGATTCCGATGGGACTCGGCAGTGATGTGGCAGGAGGTACGACGGAGAACCTGTTTGCGGCCATGCGCCATGCCATTCAGGCAAGCAAGCTCCGCTGGCGCCTGAGTGACCAGGGCTTAAAAGCGCTTACGGTTGAGGAGGTTTTTTATCTGGCTTCTAAGGGAGGCGGAGCCTTCTTTGGTAAGGTTGGAAGCTTTGAGCCGGGGTATGAGTTTGATGCGGTAATTCTGGATGACACAAGGCTGGAGCATCCGCAGTCACTTGAGGTAAAGCAGCGACTGGAGCGTGTCATTTATCTCGGTGATGAGCGGGAGGTGGCCGGAAAATATGTGGCAGGCCGGAAAATCTTATAATTTTTATTGAGAAAGAAGTCATGTGACCTTTCTTTCCGGCAGACAATGCGGTTACAATGATGCTATAGGAGGATGTGCCCGTGGATATTTTTCAGAAATTGCCAATGGCAAAACGCAGTGCGATGGAATTGTTGTTTCAGAATTGTACAGAAAAAGATAAAAATTACATGTTCACTATGGAAGTGGCGGCGGGACAAACTTTTATTCAGGCAGGAGAGCTTTGCCGGAATGCGGCAGTACCGGGGCAGCGTGGTCGCGCTGACAACACTTGCAGCCTGAAACAGACCCGCAGCCAGATGGCAATAGAACAGTGTATCGAAGGCAGATCGTAAGGCGCGCCTGAACAAAAGAAGGATTTCAAATGGAGGGGTAAGCAAATGTATGTAGGAAAGAAGGTAACACGTGTAGATGCTCATGATAAAGCAATGGGCAGAACCCGTTATACCGATGATCTGTGCGACAAGAGCGCATACATCATTCGTGTATTGCATTCCACGATCGCGAATGGGCGGGTTATTTCAATTGATACATCTGAGGCGGAGAAGATTCCGGGAGTCGTAAAAATCTTCACCTGCTTCGATCTGAAGGAAAAGCACTATTTTCCGACTGCAGGCCATCCGTGGTCTACGGACCCGTCTCATCAGGACGTGGCAGACCGTCTGATCATGACAGACCGTGTCCGCTTCTACGGCGATGACATCGGTGCAGTTGTAGCAGAGGATGAGGTGGCAGCAGCCCAGGCACTGCGGGCCATCAAAGTAGAGTATGAGGAGTATCCGTTCGTTATGGATGTGCAGGATGCCATGAAGGAGGATGCTCCGCAGATCCATGAAAATTATCCGGGCAATGTGTTAAAGCACACCACGATCCGCAAGGGTAATTATGAGGAAGCCATCAGGGAGCCGGGCCTTATCAAGGTAGAGGGCTGGTACAGCACGCCGACCGTGCAGCACTGCCATATCGAGAACTTTATCTGTACTGCACAGATGGAGGGCGAGCGCATCCGTATGCTCAGCTCCACCCAGATCCCGCACATTGTCCGCCGCGTGGTGGGACAGGCACTGGGAATTGACTGGGGCCGTGTGCAGATTATCAAGCCTTACATCGGCGGCGGCTTCGGCAACAAGCAGGACGTTCTGTATGAGCCGCTTTGCGCATGGGTCTGCATGAACCTGGGCGGTCATCTGGTTAAGCTGGATGTGCCGCGGGAGGAAACCTTCGTTTCCAACCGTGTACGCCATGCGATCCGCAGCCATATCGTATCCTGGGTTCGTCCGGACGGAACCTTTGCGGCAAGAAAGCTGGAGGCATTCTCCGACCAGGGAGCGTACGCATCCCACGGACACAGCATCTGTGCAAAGGGTGTTGGTGCATTCCCGCAGCTTTACCCGTGTGACAATATTGAGGCAGATGGCTATACGATATTTACCAATAAGCCGGCTGCCGGAGCCATGCGTGGATACGGTATTCCGCAGGCTATGTGGGCTGTTGAATGCCACACCGATGATGTTGCGGCAAAGATCGGCATGGACCCGATCGCATTCCGCAGAAAGAACCTGATGCCGGTTGGCTTTAAGGATGAATTTTCCAAGAATGAGCTGTACAGCGATACCTTTAACCAGTGTATGGACAAGGGCATGGCAGCTATGGATTACGAGCGTAAATATAAGGAATACCAGAATCAGACCGGCGATATCCGCCGCGGTATCGGCATGTCCGTATTCTGGTACAACACGGCAGTATGGCCGATCTCCCTGGAAACCTCTTCCTGCCGTATGGTATTGAATCAGGATGGTTCCCTGCAGGTACAGCTGGGTGAGACAGAGATCGGTCAGGGTGCTGACACTGCCTATACCCAGATGGCAGCGGATGTTGTAGGCCTCCGCCTGGATCAGGTGCATGTGGTTTCCTGCCAGGATACCGATGTGACCCCGTTTGGCACCGGCGCTTACGCGTCCCGTCAGACTTACACCGCAGGCTTCTCCATCCGCCAGACCGGACTGCTGCTGAAAGAGCGCATTTTGAACTATGCCCATGAGCTGACCCGTATGCCTCCGTACAATCTGGATCTTGTGGAGGGCAACGTTGTCCGCGTGACCGACGGACGCGTGCTGATGAGCGTGGGTGAGCTGGCTACTGAGGCTCTGTACAGCGTAACCCACAGCCAGCACATCACCGCAGAGAGTACCGCCCAGATCAAGTCCAACGCCTACTCCTTCGGATGTTGTTTTGCGGAGGTAGAGGTAGACATCCCGATGTGCAAGGTAAAGCTGCTTGACATTGTAAACGTGCATGATGTCGGAACCCTGATCAATCCGGCCCTGGCTGAGGCGCAGGTACACGGCGGCATGAGCATGGGCATCGGCTTCGGCCTGTCCGAGAAGCTGCTGTTTGATCCGAAGACCGGCCGTGCGTTAAATAATAACCTGCTGGACTACAAGCTGTCCACCTTTATGGATCATCCGAGACTGCGTGCTTACTTCGTGGAAAATCCGGAGCCGACCAGTGCCTTCGGAACAAAATCCCTGGGTGAGCCGCCGACCTGTCCGGTTGCTCCGGCCATCCGCAACGCGGTTTATCAGGCCACCGGAGTGGCAGTCAATGACGCGCCGGTGAACCCGCACATTCTGTTTAAACGGTTTAAAGAAGAAGGTTTGTTCTAAGGAGGTTACATTATGTATGATTTAAAGGCGCTTTACGAAGCGGAGAGTGTAGAGCACGCAGTAGCGCTCCTGATGGAACATCCGGAAGCGCAGATCATTGCCGGAGGCAGTGATGTGCTGGTGCAGATGCGCGAGGGAAAACGCGCAGGAAAAGAGCTTGTCAGCATTTACGGGATCGACGCCATGCGAGGCGTATCCTTTGAGGAGGACGGTGCCATCCGCATCGGCTCCCTGACCAGCTTTTCCCATATTACCAAGGATCCGATCATCCAGAAATATATCAACGTACTCGGCGAGGCAGTAGACATGGTGGGCGGCCCCCAGATCCGCAACATCGGTACCATCGGAGGAAACACCTGCAACGGCGTGACTTCCGCTGACTCTGCCTCAACCCTCCATGCATGGGATGCGATCGTGGAGATCACCGGACCGGAAGGAGTACGCCGGCTCCCGATCCACGATTTTTACATCAAGGCAGGCAAGGTGGATTTGAGACCGGGCGAGCTGCAGACTGCGATCATCATTCCGAAGGAAGCTTATGAAGGCTATTTCGGGCATTATATCAAGTATGCAATGCGTAACGCCATGGATATCGCCACTACCGGATGCTCTGTGAATGTAAAGCTTTCCGAAGATAAAAAAACAATTCTGGATGCCCGGATTGCTTATGGCGTAGCCGGCCCGGTACCGATGCGTGCCCCTTCTGCGGAAGCAAAGATCCGCGGAAAGGAGACGGGCAGAGTGGCAGTCAAAGAGTTTGCCCAGGCAGTTCTTGAGGACATCAATCCGCGGGACAGCTGGCGGGCTGCGAAAGATTTCCGTGAACATATCGCGACGGTACTGGCAGAGCGCGCCCTGTGCGAATCCATCCGTCTGGCTGGAGGTGAAGTCCATGAGTAAACAGTATAAGCTGCTTTCCTGCACCATCAACGGAAAGAAAGTAGAAAAAATGATCGATGTGCGCGCATCCTTAACCGATGTGCTGCGGGATGATTTCCGCCTTACCAGCGTCAAGAAGGGCTGTGAGGTAGGAGAGTGCGGAGCCTGCAACGTCCTGATCGACGGCGAGTGCTTCAATTCCTGCATTTACCTGGCTGTGTGGGCCGAGGGCAAGGAAATCCTGACCCTGGAAGGTCTTGCGGGACCGAACGGCGAGATGTCTGACATCCAGCAGGCCTTCATTGATGAGGCCGCTGTCCAGTGCGGATTCTGCACCCCGGGCTTTATCATGAGCGCCACGGAGCTCTTGCAGTCCGGAAAGGAATATTCCGATGACGAGATCCGCAAGCTCCTGTCCGGCCATCTGTGCCGCTGCACAGGATACGAGAATATCTTCCGGGCAGTGAAGAAGACCATGCTGAGACGGCTTGGAAAGGATGCGGAAGCAGACGAGGTGTAAGATAGAATAAAAAGAATTGAGAAAATTTCTTGACAGGTCATAAAGATTATGCTGATTTAAAATACGTGACCACTCAGATATTGAGTTAAGCCCAGACGGACAGGCAGGTCAGAAGCCGAAAGTGGGAAAGCACATTATTGATTGGGTTAAGAGCCCAAATTTTATAAGTCGATACGCGACATGCGTATGTTATCAGTGCAAAAGGCACGTCACTTGTGAAACGGTCAATAAGAGCTTCTGGCAAAAGCAGAGCAGAAAACTGGGGATTAAGGTCACCGTTTTTCTGCCTGTCAAAGGGACAGAGACATTTAAAGACAAAAACAGATACAGCAGGTGATGGAATATGCCGTCACCTGTTTTTTTATACCAATTTCAGGGACGGCTGCGGGGAAATACAGGCAACCATGGGAAGAGCGGAAGAGAGCTTTATCACAGCAGACTTTGATCTGGACCGGCTGATGGAAGACCGTCTTTCCTGGGGACTGTTCCGGGACAGACGTCCTAAGATGTATGGAAAAATATGTTCCGTAATCTGAACAATCAGGAAAGCTCTCAATCATTGCCAAACGAAAAAGAATGCAGTACAATAAAACGGTACGAAAGAATGGCATAAGGAGAGCGTAAAATCATGAAAAAACAAAAGACTGGGAACAACGGCTTTACGCTTGCGGAGCTTTTGATCGTCGTTGCGGTCATTGGAGTTCTTGTGGCGATATCCATGCCTGTTTTTGCAGGACATCTGGAGAAAAGCCGTGAGACGGTTGATCTCGCCAATGTGCGCTCCGCTTACTCGGAAGTAATGACGGCTGTGATGACTGAGGATACAGCAAATTATTCAAGGACAGTGAAATTAAAACAGAAACGGGATAACTGGGATGCCTATGACCCCGTAACGGTTGCCGGGATCACGCATTCCAGGAACGAGGGTGATACGGAGCACTGGATCGGGATCCCTGTTGAGAATGGAGAATGTACGCTGTCATACATTCCGGGTTTCGGAATGAAGGTAATATGGAGCGGAGCAGGCGGAAATGATACACCGATCTCTTTTCCCTATAACGATAATCTGCATGGAGCACTCGATAAAACCGATATACTGAATGAGCTGATAAAACAGAATAAGACTTATTTTGAAATAGATTCTAAGTGTCCGAAGTCTGATATGCTGACGAGAGTTAATGAGGAAATCCGGAAGGAAGGCAGCAGCAGTCTGCTGGGAACCGGAACATGGGCCTATATGGGAAGTCCGAAAAAAGCATCCAATCGGTATTTGTTCTGGACGTCTATGGATACCGATCAGGTTGGTGCAGGGAAAAAAATTCCGGTCATAGTCAGCAAAGCAGATGGCGGTTTTTATATTTCTGAAACGACAACAGCTGCAAGAAAGAAGGACGGAAAGACGTATGTTGCAATTGCGGATCATATTGCAGACTTTTCCCCTTATACATCCGGCCAAAAATATGACAGTCTGGAAGATGCCTACAATGCATATCAGAAGCTGCTGGCGGATGGAACCTATTAAAAAGCATCTTGACATCCGCACGGTTTTTGGTATATGATGAATTTAATAAAGGGGAGTAACCTACGCTGGTAATCTGCGTTTGTGATGTCGTCAGTACGATGGAAGCATCCGGTGTCACAAAGAAACGGTGAGACTTTTATTGCATTATTATTGTGCAATAAAGGTCTCTTTTTTATTGAAAAACCTTCATTGCATAAGAAATACAGTTGATAAATGCTTAGACAGAGGAGGCAGAAGTGATGAAAGAATTTTATCAGCAAACGGTGAAAGAGGTTCTGGACCGTGTGGAAAGCAGAGAGACAGGCCTCACCAGTGAGCAGGCCGGAAAATCCCGGGAAAGGTGTGGCTGGAATGAACTTGCAGAGGGGAAAAAGAAAAGTATCCCGCAGATTTTCCTGGAACAGTATAAGGATTTTCTGGTACTGATCTTAATTGCATCGGCCATTATATCCGGTATGCTTGGCGATGAGGAAAGCGCGGCCGTGATCTTGATCGTGATCACGATCAATGCGATCCTGGGCACTGTGCAGACCATAAAAGCGGAGCAGTCTCTGCAGAGCTTAAAGAAGCTTGCAGGACCGCAGGCCAAGGTACTGCGTGATGGTTCCACGATCCAGCTTCCGGCAAGAGAGCTGGTGGTTGGAGACGTGATCCTGGTGGAAGCAGGCGACATGATCCCGGCGGACGCAAGGCTGATTGAAAATGCAAGTCTTAAGGTTGATGAGAGTGCTCTTACCGGAGAGAGCCTTGCGGTCGAAAAGAGCTTAGAGGCTATTTTGGCAGAGGCTCCGCTGGGAGATCGGACCAATATGCTCTTTTCTGGCAGCTTTGTGACATATGGACGCGGAAAGGCGGTAGTAACGGACATAGGAATGCAGACGGAGGTTGGAAAGATTGCAGGACTTTTGAAGTCAACTTCCGAAAAGCAGACTCCGTTACAGGTGAGCCTGGAAGAGTTTGGAAAGAAATTATCCGTTTTGATCCTGGTATTCTGCGGGATGTTATTTGCGATCAACGTATTTCGCGGTGAAAAGATCAGCAGTGCATTCATGTTTGCCGTAGCACTGGCGGTTGCGGCAATTCCGGAAGCGTTAAGCTCGATCGTAACCATTGTCCTTTCTTTCGGAACACAGAAGATGGCAAAGGAGCATGCGATCATCCGAAAACTGCAGGCAGTGGAAGGTCTTGGAAGTGTTTCCGTTATCTGCTCGGATAAAACAGGAACACTGACACAGAATAAAATGACGGTTGAGGATTACTATGTAGAAGGAAAACGGATCCCGGCAGCAGAGATTGACATAGCAGATCCGGCACAGAACTATCTTCTGGAGTGCAGTATTTTATGTAATGATTCGACGAATGAAAACGGAGTAGAGATCGGGGATCCGACAGAAACTGCATTGATCAATTTGGGAAGCCGGTACGGAATCGAGTCCGCAAGCGTACGAAACCGCTATCCGAGGGAAGGAGAGCTTCCGTTTGACAGTGACCGCAAGATGATGTCAACACTTCACAGGATAAACGGTGAAAACCGGATGATCGTAAAAGGAGCAGTCGACCGTCTGCTGGAGCTGACGGAACGGATTTGGACAAAAGACGGAATCCGCGAAATCACAGAAGCAGATAAAGAAACCATACAGCAGCAGAACCGTGATTTTTCAATGGAAGGCCTGCGTGTACTGGCATTCACCTATCGCGAAATTCCAAAGGAGCATGTATTAACAGCAAAGGATGAGGCTCATCTCGTATTTCTCGGCCTCATTGCCATGATGGATCCGCCGAGAGAAGAATCAAAGGCCGCCGTCGCAGAATGCATCAAAGCAGGAATCCGGCCGGTCATGATTACAGGAGATCATAAAATTACGGCAGCCGCCATAGCAAAAAGAATTGGAATCCTGCATGATTTATCGGAAGCCTGCGAGGGTGCGGATATCGAAAAAATGAGTGATGAAGAGCTGAAGGATTTTGTCCCGGATATATCTGTGTATGCAAGGGTTTCCCCGGAGCATAAAATCCGTATCGTCCGCGCATGGCAGGAAAGAGGAATGATCGTTGCAATGACCGGAGACGGTGTGAATGATGCTCCGGCGTTGAAGCAGGCGGACATCGGTGTTGCAATGGGAATCACCGGGACCGAGGTGGCAAAAGATGCTGCCGCCATGGTGCTTACCGATGACAATTTTGCCACCATTGTAAAAGCAGTAGAAAATGGACGAAATTTATATCGAAACATTCAGTATGCGATCCAGTTCCTTTTGTCGGGAAATTTTGGAGCAATTTTAGCGGTTCTGTATGCATCGGTCGCAGGACTTCCGGTTCCGTTTGCACCGGTACACCTGTTATTTATTAATCTTCTGACAGATAGCCTTCCGGCCATCGCACTTGGCGTGGAGCCTTCTGACAGTGATGTGATGAATGAGAAACCAAGATCTGCGGACGAATCGATACTGACAAAGGATTTCCTCGGCAAAATCGGTCTGGAGGGCTTTGTGATCGGTGCGATGACAATGATCGCATTTTTGACAGGATATCACCAGGACGGCGCGCTGCTTGGCAGTACGTATGCGTTCGGAACACTTTGTCTGGCACGCCTGTTCCATGGATTTAACTGTAAGTCGGATCATCCGGTTATCTTTACAAATCGGTTCTTTAACAATCCATGGCTGCAGGGAGCCTTTGTGCTCGGCGCAGTACTGATCACCGCAGTATTGACCGTTCCCGGCCTTCATCATGTATTTCAGGTGGAGACCCTCGATCCGGTACAGCTCGGCTGCGTATATCTGTATGCCTTTGCCAGTCTTCCGATCATTCAGTTGCTGAAGTGGATTCGCACAAAATTAGGAAAAAGTGGAGAAAGATAATGGATTTCAGTAAGCTATCTATGAAAAAAATTCGGGAACTGATCATTTTCACAGCACTGCTGGCAGCTGCGTTGTGGAAATTTGAAGTTGTGATCGATGTGCTGAAAACAATATGGGGAATCATATTCCCCTTTGCACTGGGAGGCGCAATTGCTTTTGTCATCAACGTGCCGATGAGCTTTCTGGAAAAGATGATCTTTGGGAAGATCAAAGCCGGAAAGAAAAAAAACAAAAAGCTTGCCAGACCGGTAAGCCTTCTTCTGACCATGATACTGGCTGTCGGTGTCGTGGTACTGGTGATGTTTGGCGTGATCCCGCAGCTCACCCGGACTATGGGAACACTAATGATGAGCATTGCCGATTTTATTCCGCAGATGCAAAGCTGGATTCGGGATTTTTCACATAATAACCAGAGTATTATGAATTATGTAAATCAGATCCAGTTTCAGCCAGATCAGGCCATTCAGTGGGGAATCAGCATTCTTGGCAGCGGAGCGGGGAATATGATGAGCACGACCATGTCAGCAGTGAGCTCGATCGTCAGCGGACTTGCCACCTTTTTCATTGCATTTTCCTTTGCCTGCTATATTCTTTTTCAGAAAGAACAATTGCACATACAGATAAGAAAGGTATGTTTTGCGTTTCTTTCCAAACAGAAAGCAAATGCACTCCTTAAAATCTGTTCCCTGATTTATCGGACATTTGCCAATTTCCTTACAGGACAGTGCTTAGAGGCTGTGATCCTCGGAAGCATGTTTGCCGTCACGTTAAGCATTTTGAAAATGCCCTATGCACTGCTGATCGGAATCCTGATCGCCTTTACGGCATTGATCCCAATCTTTGGCGCGTTTATCGGATGCGCATTGGGCTGTTTCCTGATTTTTATGGTAAGTCCGAAGCAGGCAATGCTGTTTATTCTTGTATTTCTGCTGCTTCAGCAGATTGAAGGGAATCTGATCTATCCGCATGTGGTCGGAGGTTCCGTCGGACTTCCGTCCATCTGGGTCCTTGCTGCAGTTACCATCGGCGGAAATCTTATGGGAATTGCGGGGATGCTCATCTTTATTCCGCTTGTCTCCGTTTGTTATACTGTTTTCAGGGAAGTTGTGTATCTGCGCCTGAAGGAAAAGCATATAAAACGGGTGACAACGACAGCGGTGGAAGAATATACCGCGCAGGAATGGATGGCTGCGGAAAAGAAATTGCAGGAAGGAGCAGCGAAATGACAAACAAAATGGAATCCCATAAGGAAAAAGCAGGATACTATATTTTGGACACCTGTACCCGCTGTGGGCGATGCGCTCAAAAATGCCCGCTTCATGCTCTGGTGCCGCGCCAGGGACATTACCGGATCGATTTACGTTTTTGCGATGGCTGCGGAATCTGTTATGAGATCTGTCCGATCGGGGCGGTGGCCATCCATATGGATTTTGATCCGCAGATATGACAAGATGACGAAGTAATGAAACCATACAGCGTACGAAAGAGAAAGCACATATGACACTGACACAATTAAAATACATCGTAGAGACCGCGAATGCCGGGACCATCAGCAGGGCGGCGGAGAAGCTGTATATTTCCCAGCCCAGTCTGACGGCAGCTATCCGGGAACTGGAGCATGAGTTTGGCATTACCATCTTCCAGAGGACCAACAAGGGAATTCTGCTGACTTCCGAGGGGGAGGAATTTCTCGGTTATGCCAGACAGGTCATCACCCAGACAAGCCTTATGGAGGAACGTTATTCCGGTGTGGCCCCGGTGCGTCATCAGTTTTGTGTCTCTACCCAGCATTATTCCTTTGCGGTGGAGGCCTTTGTGGAGCTGCTGAAGACTTACGGAGGTGAGACTTACGATTTCCGGATCCGGGAGACCCAGACCTATGAGATCATTGAGGATGTGGCAAAGCTGAAAAGTGAGATTGGGGTGCTCTATTTAAACCAGTTCAACGAGAATGTTCTGCGAAAAACCTTCAAGGAACATAATCTGAAATTTGAACGGCTGTTTCGGGCAAAGCCCCATGTGTTTGTCGGATCGGGAAATCCGCTGGCAAAGCGGAAGAAAATCACCCTGCAGGATCTGGAGCCGTATCCGCGGCTTTCTTATGAACAGGGAGATCACAATGCTTTTTATTTTTCAGAGGAGATTTTAAGCACGCTGGAGAGCCGGAAAGACATCCGGGTCTGTGACCGGGCAACCTTGTTTAACCTGCTGATCGGCTTAAATGGCTACACCATCTGCAGCGGTGTGATCAATGAAACCCTGAATGGCAGGGACATTGTAGCGGTGCCGCTGGAGGCAGATGATTATATGGAAATCGGATATATCACGCATAAACAGGTGGTGCCGGGGAAATTTGCTGCTCATTATATAGAAGCACTGAAGCGGTTCGCGATAGACTAAAACTATGGCAAACCGCTTTTTTTCGATATTTTACAGGGAATGAAAATGCGGGTATCATAAGAGCCATGAATAGCAGATATGACAGGGGCGGCCAGAGAAGCATGGAATGGCTGCGCACAGCATCAGATAAGGAGACAACAACATGAGCAAAAATACCCCGTTTCGTTATGATTATGTAGGAAGCTTTTTAAGACCGGAGCAGTTAAAGAAGGCACGCGCTGAGTATGAGACAGGAACCATCACCGCAGAAGAATTAAAGAAGGCAGAAGACGCAGCCATCACCGACCTGGTGGAGAAGCAGAAGAAAGCTGGTTACCATGTGATCACCGACGGTGAGTTCCGCCGCGCTACCTGGCACCTGGATTTCATGTGGGGATTCAACGGTGTGGGTCACAGCGCCACCGAAGAAGGACTGCCGTTTCACGATGAGGCAGCCAAGATTGATGATACCTTCCTGACCGGAAAGATTTCTGTGGGACATCATCCATTTGTGGAGCATTACAAATTTGTGAAGGCACTGGAGGATGAGAATACCGTAGCAAAGCAGACCATCCCGGCACCGGCCCAGTTTTTCGAGCAGCTGGTAATGCCGATGAACATTGAGGATACCAGAAAGATTTATCCGAATGATGAGGAACTTATTGCAGATCTGGTAGCCGGATATAGAAAAGTCATCGCGGATCTCTATGCGGCAGGCTGCAGAAACATCCAGCTGGATGACTGTACCTGGGGCTGCTTTGTGGACCCGAAGGCAAGAATGTTCTTTGGAACCGATGATGCAGGACTGGAAAAACTGCAGAAGGAATTCCTGGAAATCAACAACCTGGTGATCGAGGGACAGCCGGAGAATCTGGTCATCAACACCCACATCTGCCGCGGAAACTTCCATTCTACCTGGGCCTGCACTGGTGCTTATGACAAGATTGCGGAGCTGGTATTTGGAAAGGAAAACGTCAATGCCCTGTATCTGGAGTTTGACGATGCGCGTTCCGGCGGATTTGAGTGCCTGAAGCATGCTTCCGAAGATAAAAAGGTTGTTCTGGGCCTGATCACAACAAAATCCCCGAAGCTGGAGGATAAGAACGCTGTGATCGCGCGCATCCATGAGGCGGCAAAGTATGTACCGTTAGACCGTCTGTACTTAAGCCCGCAGTGCGGATTCGCTTCCTGCGAGATCGGCAACAAGCTGACCGTGGAAGAGCAGTGGGCAAAATTGAAACTGGTAAAAGAGATTGCAGAGGAAGTGTGGGGGTAAGAAGTAACAGCATATAGCAGATAAAATGTCATGTCTGCATAAAACACAAAATCGGCAGGTCAGTCGCGAAAACTGGTCTGCCGGTTTTTGTGTTCATTCGGTATTTTCTTATGTGAAAGATGATGCTGTCTGCAGATTAGTTTGCAGCAGTAGTCTCCTCAGCTGCTTCCTCAGTGGACTCAGCCTCGTCAGAAGACTCTTCAGCCTCCTCGGAAGACTCCTCAGCCTCAGATGCCTCCTCGGACTCAACAGACTCTTCTTTTGCTTCCTCGGAAGATTCCTCAGCCTCGGTGGACTCCTCAACGGTAGTCTCTTCAACAGTGGTCTCAGCTACAGTAGTCTCTGCAGCAGTGGTTTCCTCTTTGGTACCGCCGCAAGCGGTGATTCCCATAGCTACCATAGCAGCAGCTACAACAGCGATCATGGATTTGTTAAATACTTTCTTCATCATAATTTTTTCCTCCTCTGTCCGGGATTCCTCTCGAACAAACACATACTATAAAGGGAAAATGTGACCAAATTGTGTTTAAAAAATAAAAAAAAATGAAAAATCTTATCAAATTATTAAGGAAAATGGAAATTGTTTTGTATTTCCAGACAATGTCACAGAAATGAAGAGGTACAGATGGTGTTTTGAAAATAGATATACAATATTAGGAAGAACATGCGTTCGCAAATGCTATACTTTTTATTGCCCATGTGCTATAGTAGGTTGAGGAAGGCCGTTTCGGTCAATGTCCTATTTATTACCTGTAGCTATGATTTCGGAGGAATCATTATGGACCATTTTAAACTAGTATCTGAATACGCCCCAACCGGTGACCAGCCCCAGGCCATTGCCGAACTTGTGGAGGGCTTCCGGGAGGGCAATCAGTTTGAGACGCTGCTTGGAGTTACCGGTTCCGGTAAGACTTTTACCATGGCCAATGTCATTCAGGCATTGAACAAGCCTACTCTGATCATTGCCCACAACAAAACGCTGGCGGCACAGCTTTATGGGGAGATGAAGGAATTTTTTCCGGAAAATGCCGTAGAATATTTTGTCAGCTATTATGATTATTACCAGCCGGAGGCCTATGTGCCCTCCACGGACACCTATATTGAGAAAGATTCCGCCATTAATGACGAGATTGATAAGCTTCGCCACTCCGCTACGGCAGCTCTTTCCGAGCGGAAGGATGTGATCATAGTGGCTTCGGTTTCCTGCATTTATGGTCTGGGCTCTCCGATCGACTATCAGGAGATGGTCATTTCTCTTCGTCCGGGCATGGAGAAAGACCGGGATGAGGTGATTCACAAGCTGATCGATATTCAGTATGCCCGCAATGACATGGACTTTCACCGCGGTACCTTCCGGGTGCGGGGAGATGTCCTGGAGATCTTTCCGGCCTATTCTGACAGTGTGGCTTACCGGGTGGAGTTTTTCGGAGACGAGATTGACCGCATAATGGAGATTGACACGCTGACCGGCGAGGCAAAGCTGCAGTTGAATCACATTGCTATTTTTCCGGCTTCTCATTATGTCGTGCCGAAGGAGAAGATGCAGCTTGCCACAGAAAATATTCTGGAAGAGCTAAAGGAGCGGGTGACTTTTTTTAAGAGTGAAGATAAGCTGCTGGAGGCGCAGCGTATTTCCGAGCGTACCAACTTTGATGTGGAGATGATGCGGGAGACTGGCTTTTGTTCCGGCATTGAGAATTATTCCCGCCACTTAAACTTCGGAAAGCCCGGAGAGCCGCCGTGGACGCTGATCGACTATTTCCCGGATGATTTTCTGATCATCGTGGATGAGTCCCATATCACGCTGCCGCAGGTACGCGGCATGTATGCGGGTGACCGCTCCCGCAAGACCACGCTGGTGGATTACGGCTTCCGGCTTCCTTCTGCGCTGGATAACCGGCCGTTAAACTTTACGGAATTTGAGAGTAAGATCGATCAGATGATGTTTGTATCCGCAACGCCTGGCCCTTATGAGGCAGAGCATGAGCTTATGCGGACAGAACAGATCATCCGCCCGACAGGGCTTCTGGATCCGGAGATTTTTGTCCGGCCGGTAGAGGGTCAGATTGATGATCTGGTGAGCGAGGTCAATAAAGAAACGTCAGCCCATCATAAAGTGCTGATCACTACCCTGACCAAGCGGATGGCTGAGGATCTGACAGATTATATGAAGGAGCTTGGCATCCGGGTTAAGTACCTGCATTCTGATATTGATACGCTGGAGCGGGCGGAAATCATCCGCGACATGCGGCTGGATGTATTTGATGTTCTGGTGGGTATCAACCTTCTGCGAGAAGGTCTGGATATTCCGGAGATCACGCTGGTAGCCATTCTGGACGCAGATAAGGAAGGTTTCCTTCGTTCGGAAACTTCCCTGATCCAGACGATTGGCCGTGCAGCACGAAATGCTGAGGGTCATGTGATCATGTATGCAGACACCGTCACCGATTCCATGCGGGCGGCCATTGATGAGACCAGCCGACGCCGCCAGCTCCAGCAGGTCTACAATGAGGAACATGGCATCACGCCGACTACCATTAAAAAGGCCGTGCGTGACCTGATCGCAATTTCCAGGGCGGCAGAGAAAGCACCTTCCGCAGATGAAAAAGATCTGGAATCCATGAGCGCAAAGGAACTGAACAAGCTGGTAAAGGAAATCCAGAAGAAGATGCATCAGGCAGCTGCGGAGTTAAATTTCGAGGAGGCAGCCGTGCTGCGTGACCGGATGCTGGAGGTGAAGAAGGCACTGCTGGATCTGGAAGCCTGAGTTTACCGTTTACAGGCAATGTCTGCAGTTTTTGAAAAATATTCCGATAAAAATATACCCTTATTGACAAAAATTATCAATAAGGGTATATTTTTTTTACATAAGCTACGAACTGCTAAGCAGAAGGAGAATATTTATGAAATTAAATGAGGGCATCATAGGTCACACCTATCGTGTGGAAGGCGTGGCCGTAAACGAGACTATTACCAGACGTCTGGAGGCTCTTGGAGTCAACAGCATGACTCCGGTAACTCTTTTAAATAAAAAAGGAAGCGGTTCTGTGATCTTTAAGGTACGCGGAACCAGACTGGCTGTGGGCAAACGCATCAGTGACGGCATTGAAATTTCAGAGATGGAGGTGGAGAACCATGGCTGAGGACAGAATACAGACGGAGCAGAAGCAAAGACCGGCCGGACTGAAGACGGAAAAGAAGCAGACCGGACAGAATCTTCGTGAAATACGGGTTGGCTTTGTCGGTAACCCGAACTGCGGAAAAACAACCCTGTTCAATGCATTTACCGGAGCCAATTTAAAAGTCGCAAACTGGCCCGGGGTTACGGTGGAACGTGTGGAGGGGCATACCAGCTATAAAGGCCGTTCCATCAAGGTGATTGACCTTCCGGGCATCTACAGCCTGACTTCCTATACCATCGAGGAAATCGTGACAAGGCGCTGCATTGAGGACGGTGAGGTGGATGTGATCATTAACGTAGTTGATGCATCTTCCCTGGAACGAAATCTGTATCTGACCCTGCAGCTGCTGGAGCTGAAAAAACCGGTCATCCTGGCACTGAATATGATGGATATTGTAGAAGAGCGGGGAATGGAGATTGACCTGCACCGTCTGCCGGAAATGCTGGGAGGTATTCCGGTGGTCCCGGTTTCCGCAAGAAAGCGTACCGGACTGGATGTGCTGATGCACGCGGTGGTCCATCATTACGAAGAGGGACCGCAGGGCGTTGTGGTGCGTTATGATGATGCACTGGAAGAAAAGATCAGCCAGATCGAGGTGATCCTGAGGGCAAAATACGGCGAAATGGAAAATATGCGCTGGCATGCGGTTAAGCTTCTGGAGCAGGACCCGGAAGTGATGAAAGACCATCCGGTGGATATCAGTCATATTGCGGAAAAAAACTACGAAAAAGATATCATCAATGAGAAGTATAATTATATAGAGGAAGTCATGGACGAATGCATGATGGGACGCGAGGAAAAATCAGCATCTACAGACCGCATCGATTCCTGGCTTACCCATCCGGTGTTTGGTGTACCGATCTTTCTCGGAATTATGGCGCTGGTCTTTTTCCTGACGTTCACGGTGGGAGATTTTCTGAAGGGATACTTTGAAACCGGCCTGGAATGGCTTTCCGGAGCGGTGCTTGTGGCTATGCAGCATGTGCAGGCATCTGACTGGCTGATTTCCCTGGTAGTAGACGGAATTGTAGCAGGTGTAGGCGGCATTTTAACCTTCCTGCCTAACATCTTTATCCTGTTTCTGGCTCTGGCGTTCCTGGAAGACAGCGGATACATGGCCAGAGTTGCCTATGTTATGAATGAGATCATGGGCCGTGTGGGGCTCTCCGGAAAGGCTTTTCTGCCGATGCTTCTGGGCTTTGGCTGTACGGTTCCGGCGGTCATGGCATCCCGTGCGCTGGCAACCGAGCGGGACCGCCGCCGCACCATTCTCATTACACCGTTCATGTCCTGCTCTGCAAGACTTCCGATTTATGTACTTTTTTCGGAGATGTTTTTTAAAGAGCATGCTATGCTGGCGGCTTATTCCCTGTATGTGATCGGACTCATTGTGGCGATTACCATTGCGTTTATCCTGCATAAACGAGAAAAGAATAAGGACGAGGACACGCTGCTGATCGAGCTTCCGGAATACAAGACACCGAATGCCAGAACCGTGGCCATCTATGTGTGGGACAAGGTGAAAGATTATCTGACCAAAGCCGGAACCACCATTTTTGTGGCATCCATTGTGCTCTGGTTTGTCTTAAACTTTGGCATTCATGGTTATGAAACGGATGTGACCAGGAGCTTTGCGGCGGCCCTGGGACGACTCCTGGTTCCGATCCTGAGACCTGCAGGTCTTGGGACATGGCAGATCGCGGTAGCTTTGATTTCCGGCCTGTCTGCGAAAGAGGTGGTGGTGTCCAGCTTTTCCGTGCTCTATGGCATCAGCAACATTAACTCTGCGATGGGAATGGCTGAGCTTTCCAGGGTACTGGGAATTGCCGGATTTGGAATGGCAAATGCCTATGCGCTGCTGGTGTTCTGCCTGCTGTATTCCCCGTGTGTGGCTGCAGTGGGAACGATCCGGCGTGAAACCGGGTCATTAAGATTCACGATGCAGATGGTTCTGTTCCAGCTTGCGCTGGCCTGGGGATTTGCCGTTCTGATCTTTCAGATCGGAAGCCATATCCTTTAAGAGAGGACAGCGGTTCCCACCAGCTCCGGTGCGTTGGATACAATTTTCAGGCTTCCGTCCTTGCGGGAAAAAAGATAGACCTGGTTGGAAAGCTGTTCCTCCGGGGATACCTCCTGCCGGTTGATGGAAGTGACCATGGAACTGAGCGCTTCATAAGAAGTGTCCGGAAGATTCGGAGTCAGAAGGACTTCGTGGACGCTGGATGGCAGCAGGATTAAGTCTGCCTGAAGGTGGTCTGCGAAGTCCTTCAGTACGTTCTTGTAGACGAGACAGCTGGCTCCGTACAGACCGTTGCTGTTGCTGAGCACATACAGTGGAGCAGCATCTTCGGATTCGAGGAGTTTATTGATCAGCTCCGGATCATAATGTTCTCCCATGTTTTTGCGCGCGATCTCCCGCAGCAGATCTGACATGCTCTGGATCTCGGCGGGGTATTCCAACGGTGTGTTGTGGCTTGCAGCTTCCCATAAATCGTTTACGGAAATATTCCAGCGTTTCATATGTTCCTGATGAATGAGGGCGGTCATCTGACCGGCCTCATTGCGTTCCAGGGAAATAAAAAATACGATGGAAAGGTCAAGATAGGGAAGATGAGGCAGATCCTTTAAGAGCACCTGATTGGATGCGGTGTGAATGAGCCGGAACATGATCCGGGAGCGGAGCTTGGAGAAATGGTCCAGAGCATCTGTCTGGAGAAACGATGGAGTAGGAGTAGCGCGGTAGAGACGTAAAATGTCGTGGACAATCTCGTGAATATCCGTGCCGCGCTGATACTGTTCATAATAGGGATTCAGATAGATCGTGGGGGCAACGGAACAGTCAGGACTCTGGATCGTCAGACCGTCCAGGGTAACACCGTTATTTTTAGGGAGAGGCCGGAGCATGAACTGATAGGAATCACCCAGAGCCTCCTGAAGCTGACTGGTCACTGTTTCAAGAAAAGTTTCGTATACCATAGAATACCTCCGTTGACTGTTTCTGCAGGTTTCCCGAACGGGTACACAAAAAAACTGCAGAAATATAAATATAGATAATATGTAACAAAAATGGAAATAAAACAGATGATAAAGAATGTTTGGAAAAACAGAAATTTATCATGAAATTATGGAAATGGTAGTTTCATTATAAGGGATACCCTGCGTGATAGCAAGCGAAATTTAAGAAAACATTTCCTTGTGGGGAAGTGGAAAACAGGGTACAATATTTGATGGAATGTCAGAGAGTGTTCCGGCCATTGTGCATGGCCATGAAAAAAGTAAGGAATTATCAGAATATGAATCATATTGTAAAACGAATCGGAATTTTAACCGGTGTATTTGCTGCGGCGCTCTGCGTCTTTTTTTTGGCGAATAACCGATGGAACAGCGGCCAGGACCAGGCCGTATATATGGATATGGAAGCGGCATCGCTTCCCAGCATCACCGTGCAGATGCTTGGCCGTGATATGAACCGGCTGTATGGATACCGTCAGGAGATGAACACAACGGCTGCCGGAGAGAATCTGACGATCCTTCCTGAGGATCGTGCACTGACGGTGGATATTACCGGCGGTGGAGTTACCGGGATCAGCTACGAGGTCCGCAGCATGGACCGCGCACGCCTGGTGGAGCGCACAGAGGTGTCGGACTGGCAGCAGACCCAGCAGGGAATTGCAGCTACTCTGCCGATTCAGAATCTTCTCACAAAGGAACGGGAATACCAGCTGATAATTCAGCTTGATACAGAAAATTATGGCTCTGTGTATTACTACACCAGGATCCTCTGGACAGATTCTGCGCAGCATGCCAGGGATATGGTTGATCTGGCAGCAGATTTTTCCATCAAGACCTTTGATTATGAGCAGGCCAAAAGCCTGACCACATATCTTGAGACCAGTCCGTCGGAGGATAACAGTACCTTTGGACATACCTCCATTCATTCCAGCTTTTCCCAGCTGACCTGGGGAAAGCTGAATATGCAGCCGGAAGGCAATGTGGAGATCCGCTTAAAAGAACTGGATGGCGTGATGTGCGGCGTACAGCTTTCCTATCAGGCAAAGCGGCAGGGAGATGGCGCAGAGGAAACGTATGAGGTCGAGGAAGATTTTACCCTGAAATGGAATGAGCTTCGCATTTACATGATGCAGTATGACCGGACAGTAAATCAGATCTTTGCAGGTGACCGCAGTGAGTATTCCGGAAAGCGTATCCTGCTTGGCATCACGCAGGATGACCGCGTAGAGCTGGTAAAGAGCGCCGGCGGAAAGACCCTGGCGTACCGGGTGAACCGGGATCTCTGGAGCTTTGAGCCGGAAGACCGCCGTGCCGTGAGGATTTTTTCCTTCCGCGATGATGACAGCACAGATGTGCGGAGCAACTACGACCATCATGATGTCAGGATCCTTTCTGTGGAAGATGACGGCGATGTGGATTTTCTGGTATATGGTTATATGAACCGTGGAAATCATGAGGGTGAGAATGGGATTGCCGGATACCATTATACGGCAGCCGGTAATGCACTGGAAGAACGATATTTTATTCCGTATTCCGGATCCTATGAGCAGCTGGCGGCAGATCTTGACTGTCTGGCTACTCAGACCGCCGGCGGCATGCTGTATCTGTATGTGGATCATGCCATTTACGGGATCGACATGAACAGCCGGGAGAATATGGTCGTTGCAGATTCACTCACGGATGGAACCTTTGCTGTCAGTACGGATAAGAAGCGGATCGCATGGCAGGAGGGAACGCTCTATGAGTCCCGTATTTTGCATCTGATGGATTTAGAGACAGGTGAAAACCGTGAGGTTCGCGCTTCAGATGGAGAATATGTCCGTACTCTTGGCTTTGTAGGACGGGATCTGGTGTATGGCACATCCAGGGAGGATGACATCTGGCTGGTGAATGGCCGGACTGAGAACCTTCCTATGTACAGTGTCCGCATCATCAATGACCAGATGGAGGAGGAAACCAGCTACGGTAAATCCGGAACCTACATTTCTGAGGTTACGGTAGATGAAAGCCGTATTCATTTAAAACGTGTCACGAAAACCGGACCGCACACCTATGCAGACAGTCCGGAGGATACCATCGTCTGCAATGTGGACCTTGGACATGGAAAACTGGAAGGAATTGGATGGTATGCATCACCGGAAAAAGAACGTGTTTACTTTGTGGAACTGGCGCAGGAGCTGAAGGGTGGGCGCAGTATCCGTTTCCAGGCTCCGAAACGGGTAAGCTTCGAGCAGTCTGACCGTCTTGAGTTAAAGTCCAATGCCCAGCTTTCCGATATGGAGTTTTACGCATACGGAAGCGGCCATCTGTTAAAGGTGACATCCGATTTTTCCGAGGCACTGCAGCTGGCATATGATCAGATGGGGGTTGTCACAGATAAGGACCGCAATATACTGTGGAACCGTGTCAAGCGCGGTAATATCCGGAATATCCGTGACCCGCAGTCTGCCTTTGCTCCGCTGGCACGTCATCTGGATACCTTCACGGAGAGTCAGGTTTATGAGAATGAAAACCTGGTGGTCCTGAATGCCCGCGGAAGCAGCCTGGCACAGATGCTGTATTTTATCGATCAGGGAATTCCGGTGGCCGGTTATACGGGGGAAGGACAGTATCTGATCCTCTGCGGTTTTGACCAGTACAATGTAACCGTGTTTGATCCGCAGAGCGGGGAACTTTACAAAGCAGGATTGAATGACAGTACCGAGTACTTCCGCGTGAGGGGAAATGATTTCATCTGCGCGGTGAACCTCCGGTAATGCGTTTTTTCTTTACAAAACGGGAATCTGTGGTATAATCATTAAGATTTAATAAAAATGTAAAGTTTTACTTTTCCTATAGAGGTGTGTAATGAATCAGTATATTATGAAAGGCGGCAATCCGCTGGTAGGAGATGTTGTGATCAGCGGAGCAAAGAATGCCGCGCTTGGTATTCTGGCAGCTTCCATTATGACAGATGAGGAGGTTGTCATCGAAAATCTTCCGGATGTACGTGATATCAATGTGCTTCTGGAGGCAATCCAGGAGATTGGAGCGCAGGTTGACCGTATCGATCGTCATACCGTAAAGATCAACGGATCTACCATCCATGAGGTATCGGTAGATGACGAATACATCCGCCGCATCCGTGCTTCCTATTATTTTATCGGTGCGCTTCTCGGCAAGTACAAGAGTGCCCAGGTACCGCTTCCGGGAGGCTGTGATATCGGCAGCAGACCGATCGACCAGCATTTGAAGGGCTTTCGGGCATTGGGAGCCAGAATCGAGATTGAACGTGGAGCTGTTCATGCACATGCGATTGATTTGGTAGGTGCCCATATTTATCTGGATATGGTTTCTGTGGGCGCGACCATCAACATCATGATGGCAGCAGCCATGGCAGAGGGCATGACCATCCTTGAAAATGCGGCAAAAGAGCCTCATGTCGTAGACGTGGCGAACTTCTTAAACAGCATGGGAGCCAATATCAAGGGAGCCGGTACGGATGTCATCCGTATCCGCGGTGTCAGAACTCTGCACGGGACCGATTATTCTATCATTCCGGATCAGATCGAGGCCGGCACGTTTATGTGTGCGGCAGCTGTGACCCGGGGTGATATTACCGTAAAAAACGTGATTCCGAAGCATCTTGAAGCAATTTCCGCAAAGCTGATCGAGATCGGCTGTGAGGTGATCGAGGGAGATGACGAGGTACGCGTGGTCGGACGGCCGAAGCAGTGCTCAACCAATATCAAGACACTGCCATATCCGGGCTTCCCGACCGATATGCAGCCTCAGATGGCTGTGACGCTGGCTTTGGCAGAGGGAACCAGCATGATCACTGAAAGCATTTTTGAGAACCGCTTCAAATATGTGGATGAACTGGCACGTATGGGCGGAAATATCAAGGTAGAGGGCAATGTAGCTGTCATTGATGGCGTAAGGGGCTTTACCGGGGCACGCGTGGAGTCTCCGGATCTTCGCGCCGGAGCGGCACTGGTACTCGCAGGTCTCTCGGCAGAAGGATATACCGTGGTGGATGAGATTGGCTACATCCAGCGCGGATATGAAAAATTTGAGGAGAAGCTTCAGGGACTTGGTGCAGCCATCGAGATGGTGGATTCTGAGAAAGAAGCACAGAAGTTCCGCTTAAAGATTGGATAATTGCTGCAGGCTGTCTGTTTTATCAGGATAGGATGAACGGACAGCCTGTTTTGCTCTATACGGATCGATCTGGAGCAATTTGGTAAGAATTGTAAGCAAATCGTTAAATTCTGTAGGGAAATTGTTAGGTTCCGGACACAAACTGTACACGTTTTTCTGGTAACCTGTAAGTAATCAGATAAGAAATCGTGATATATAGATCAGTAAATCCGAAGGATGCAAAAGGAGGATGATATCAGTATGAAGTTATGGAAAAAAAGTTTAGCCGGTCTGATCGGCGCAGCGCTGCTTACAGCACTTGCTGCAGGAACTGCCCTGGCAGCAGAGAGCAGGACCAAAATTACCAGTGTCAGCATTACCATTGATTCTGACATCGCAGTAGGAGACAGCGGCGGAAGTGTTACTGCTACCGCAAACGGCAGCAATTATGATGTAACCGATGTTGACATTGTAAATGACGATGGCGAGTGGGTCGACGGAGATGTTCCGAGAGTTGAGATTACTCTGGAAGCAGACAGCGATTATTATTTTGCTTCCATGGCGAAATCCAAGGTTTCTTTAAAGGGAGATAAGGCAACCTATGTTTCTTCCAGAAGAGAAGATTCCAGCTCTACCCTGATCATCACTGTGAAGCTGGATGATCTGGAAGGAACCATGGAGATTGATAATGTATCCTGGGAAAATGACAATTCTCCGATTGCAACCTGGGAAACTACCTCAGGAGCAGTCAGCTATCAGGTGCGTTTATACCGCGGCAGCAGCTCGGTAGGCAGTGCAGTCACTACCAGCAGCGAGTATTACAACTTTGCTTCCAGTATTACCAGAGAGGGTGAGTATTACTTCAAGGTTCGCGCAGTAAACAGCAACAGCAAAAAAGGAGACTGGTACGAATCTGATTACATCTATGTGGATGAGGAGATGCTTGCAAACATCAAGGCCGGCAACTATACAACCGGCAATACCTCTTCCGGCAGTACGGCCAATACTCCGGGCGGAAGCACCCGGCAGGCAGCCTGGGTCAAGGACAGCGTAGGCTGGTGGTATCGCTTTGCTGACGGCACTTACCCGACAAACGGCTGGCTGCAGATCAACGGCCAGTGGTACTGCTTTGACAGTGTGGGCTATATGCGTACAGGCTGGATCCAGGCAGGAGACGGAAATTACTACTACTGCGACCTGACCAACGGCAACATGCTGACCAATACCTGGACTCCGGATGGCTACTATGTCAATGCCTCTGGTATATGGGTAAAGGGCAAGACCAGATAAAAAAGATCAAAAAGCAGGAAAGTCCTTGACAGTGGACAGGGAATCTGTTAAGATATGACACGCAGCTGTGATCTATAGCTGCGTGTTTTTGTTACCATTCAGATCGGGGAAGCGCCTCTGGCGCGTCCGCTGATAAATTGAAAAGTGCGTAATCCCTTATTCAGAGTGATGGAGATACAAAGGATCTGTGAAGTCACGGCAACCCCATACGAAATGCTACTGGCAGGAGCGTGCGGAAGGTGCCAACCTGAGCGAGAAATCGAGCAATAAGAGGATTTGATCGAATCAGAAATCAAGTCCGCAGCGTTGCTACGGACTTTTCTTTTGTTTATTTATTATTATTCTAAGGAGGATTTTCATGGAAAAGTTACTGTTTACTTCCGAGTCTGTTACCGAGGGACATCCGGATAAAATGTGCGATGCAATTTCTGATGCAATTCTGGATGCGCTGATGGAAAAAGACCCGATGAGCCGTGTTGCATGTGAGACCTGCACCACCACCGGCCTGGTTATGGTCATGGGTGAGATTACCACCAACGCGTATGTTGACATTCAGAAGATCGTGCGCGAGACCGTACGTGAAATTGGTTATGACCGCGCGAAATATGGATTTGACTGCGATACCTGCGGCGTGATCGTAGCGCTGGATGAGCAGTCCAAGGATATTGCACTGGGTGTAGATACCGCACTGGAGAAAAAAGAGAACACCATGGACGATGACGCACTGGATGCCATCGGTGCAGGTGACCAGGGTATGATGTTCGGTTTCGCAACCAATGAGACCGAGGAGTACATGCCGTATCCGATTGCCCTGGCACACAAGCTGTCACGTCAGCTGACCAAGGTCCGCAAGGATGGAACTCTCCGTTACCTTCGCCCGGATGGAAAGACCCAGGTTACCGTAGAGTACGATGAGAACGGCAAGGCAAAGCGTCTGGATGCAGTAGTTCTTTCTACCCAGCATGATGAGGAAGTAACCCAGGAACAGATTCATGCAGACATTAAGAAATATGTATTTGATGAGATCCTTCCGGCAGAGATGGTAGACGCTGAGACCAAGTTTTTCATCAATCCGACCGGACGTTTCGTGATCGGCGGACCGCACGGAGACAGCGGCCTGACCGGACGTAAGATCATCGTAGACACCTATGGCGGCTACGCACGTCACGGCGGCGGCGCATTTTCCGGTAAGGACTGCACCAAGGTAGACCGTTCCGCAGCGTATGCAGCACGTTATGTTGCAAAGAACATTGTTGCGGCAGGACTGGCTGATAAGTGTGAGATCCAGCTTTCCTACGCAATCGGCGTGGCCCATCCGACTTCCATCATGGCAGACACCTTTGGAACCGGTAAGCTCTCAAATGAGAAGCTGGTTGAGATCATCCGCGCAAACTTTGATTTAAGACCGGCCGGTATCATCAAGATGCTTGATCTGCGCCGTCCGATCTACAAGCAGACCGCAGCATATGGCCACTTCGGTCGTACGGATCTGGATCTTCCGTGGGAGAAACTGGACAAGGTGGATGTTCTGAAGGCATATCTGTAATAGAAAATATACGACAATAGAAAGGACCGGAAGTCCGCTGCGGCGGATTTTCCGGTCCTTGCCTGTTTTTGATTTTTTATGATTCCGGAGCTACGATCTTGGCAATCATACGATTTGGCAAACAGACGATCAGTTCTCCGTTCATGGAGACTTTGCCCTGATGCACGCACACCTTGTCGGGACAGGAAGCTTCACTGACCCATGCAGCACCATTCTGGATGATCAGATGGTTGGTGCCGCCGTTTGCGCCGTCTATGATGAGATCAGCATCCTGATTTAAGTCCAGTGTCTGGACAAGGTGGCCGTCTACGGTGATTTCGACCCGGGCAGCCGGCTGCCTGTGCATGGCCTGATTAATCAGAAATCCGGCGGAGGCAGCCGCAAGAAGGATCAGGACCAGAATGATTTCCCGCTTTTTTTTTGTCATGGGATCTCTCTTTCTAAAATGATAGGATAATGATATAATGGTTAAAGATTCTGAACTGGATAATCCGGACAGAAGTCAGAGCTTTTTCGTGTTTGAACTATAGCATAGAAGCAGGGAGATGTCAAATTGGAAAACAGAAAACCTGGTCAGAAGCGCAGAATACGGGGCCATGCGGATAAAGCCGCCTTATATGGCCTGCTTATTGCCCTGGCTTTTATATTCAGCTATGTGGAGGCGCTGATCCCGCTTCCGGTTCCGGTGCCCGGTATCAAGCTGGGCCTTGCAAACCTGGTGAATGTAGTGGGGCTATATACAGTGGGGGCCGCAGGAACCCTGGTGGTCGGGCTCCTTCGTATTGTGATGGTGGGCTTTACGTTCAGTAATCCGGGCAGTATGCTGTATGCACTTGCGGGCGGCATCCTAAGTCTTGCGGTTATGGCGCTTGCAAAAAAAATGGATTGGTTTGAGAAAACCGGAGTCAGCATTCTTGGCGGTGTGTTTCATAATATTGGACAGCTTTCCATGGCAGCCTGGATCACAGGGACAGCGGGGGTATTTACATATCTGCCGGTGCTTCTGGTGACCGGTGTCATCACGGGAGGAGTCATTGGCCTGCTTGGCGGCCTGGTGACAGAACGTATTGCGCCGGTCATTCAGCGCATGCGCCGGTAAATCTGCAGCGTCGGCATAAAAAATTGTAGACAGGACAAAGATTATTCTATGGAACTGCAGACAAAAACGGATTATACTGAAAGAAATATATAAAAACATGGGGAATGGGGAGGTTATATATGGTTTACACAGCAATCAAGAAACTGGTGCAGTATGGTCTGGAGACCGGTCTGATCACAGAAACAGACCGTATTTATGCAACAAATCAGCTTTTGGAGGCATTAAAACTGGAAGCCTATGAGGAACCGGAAGATCCGGTAGAAACAGGAAGCCTGGAGGAAATCCTGAGAGAACTTCTGGACTATGCCTGTGAGCAGGGTCTGATCGAAGACAGCATTGCCTATCGTGATCTGTTTGACGCGAAGCTGATGAACTGTCTGATGCCGCGTCCGTCCGAGGTGGAACAGATTTTCTGGAACCGCTATCAGGAGGGCGGTCCGGAGGCGGCTACCAATTATTTTTATAAACTCAGTCAGGATTCTGACTATATCCGCAGATACCGGGTCTGCAAGGATCAGAAATGGGTGACCAGCACACCGTATGGAGATCTGGATATCACCATTAATTTATCAAAGCCGGAGAAAGATCCGAAGGCTATCGCGGCTGCCAAGCTGGCAAAGCAGAGCGGCTACCCGAAATGTCTGCTTTGCATGGAGAATGAGGGCTACGCAGGTCGTCTGAACCATCCGGCCAGAAACAATCACCGTATTATCCGCATCACGGTGAATGAGAGCCGCTGGGGATTTCAGTATTCCCCATATGTATATTATAATGAGCATTGTATTGTCTTTAACGGGCAGCATACCCCGATGAAGATTGACCGCTCTGCGTTTGTGAAGCTGTTTGATTTTGTAAAACAATTCCCGCATTATTTCCTGGGATCCAATGCCGACCTGCCGATCGTTGGCGGCTCCATTCTGAGTCATGATCATTTTCAGGGAGGTCATTATACCTTTGCCATGGCGCGGGCCGGCATGGAACAGAAGTTTACCATGCCGGGCTTTGAGGATGTGGAGGCAGGAATCGTGCACTGGCCGATGTCTGTTCTTCGTCTTAGCGGTGAGAATCCGGACCGCCTGATCGATCTGGGCGAAAAGGTGCTGACAGCATGGCGCGGTTACACCGATGAGGCAGCGTTTGTCTATGCAGAGACAAACGGAGAGCCGCACAACACCATTACTCCAATCGCGCGCAAAAACGGAAACTGCTACGAGCTGGATCTGGTGCTGCGCAATAATATCACAACGGAAGAATTCCCGCTGGGCGTTTACCATCCACACCAGGAGCTGCATCACATCAAGAAGGAAAATATTGGTCTGATCGAGGTGATGGGACTTGCGGTGCTTCCGTCCCGCTTAAAGGATGAGCTGGCGAGGCTGGCCGATGCGATCATAGATGGCAGTGATATCCGTGCCGATGAGATGCTGGCAAAGCATGCTGACTGGGTGGATCAGTTTAAGCCTCATTACGCGTCCATTACGAGAGAAAATGTGGACGATATCTTAAAAGAAGAAGTCGGAAAGATATTTGCCCGGGTTCTGGAGGATGCCGGTGTCTACAAGTGCACGCCGGAGGGCCGCGAGGCATTTGGACGGTTCCTGGCCACGGTCGGATTCCAAAAAAATGAAAATGTATAAGTGTTTATAATTCTTTCAATATGACGGTTCTTCTGTCGGAATGTTTGTCTGACAGAGAACCGTCACTTTATTTTGTTCAAAATATGCTTTCGAAAATAATGAAAACCGGTAACCACAAGAAAATGATTGTGAAACAGGCAATGAAAATGGTGATTGTAATTGTGAAAAACACGCGCTATATTACAAAATCATAAAAGCTGCACAAGGGAGGATGTCATCATGGAAAAACAGCAGAGCGAAAATGTGCTTCAGCAGAAAGAAAAACATCAGAGAAATGCGGCAGATTTACTTGTGGAATGTCTGCAGGAGGAAGGTGTGGAATACATATTCGGAATCCCAGGCGAAGAGAACCTGGCAGTGATGAATGCGATCGATCAGTCCCCGATCCGGTTTATTACCACACGCCATGAGCAGGGGGCTGCGTTTATGGCAGATGTATATGGAAGACTGACTGGTAAGGCGGGGGTTTGTCTGGCTACGCTGGGACCTGGCGCAACCAACCTGGTAACCGGTGTGGCAGATGCAGACGGTGATGGAGCGCCATTAGTGGCTATTACCGGACAGGTGGGAACGGAGCGCATGCACATTACCGGACATCAGTTCCTGGATCTGACAAAGATGTTTGAACCGATCACCAAGCGTACCAAGATGGTGGTACGCCCGGATACCGTGGGCGAGATAGTACGTCTGGCGTTCAAATACGCAGAGAGTGAAAAGCCGGGAGCAACCCACATTGATTTGCCAGTGAATGTAGCGAAAATGCCGGTTCCGGAAGGCGAAAAGCCACTTCACAAAAAGACCGCACCGAAGGAATACGCGGAGCTGGATACCGTGCAGGATGCGGCAGGTATGATCTTCCAGGCAAAGAATCCGGTGATCCTGGCTGGAAGCAGCGTAGTAAGAGGACATGCATCAAAGGAACTGACAGAGTTTGCCACAAAGCTGAAGATTCCAGTCATCAATACCATGATGGCAAAGGGCGTGATCCCGTTTGACAATCCGTATTCCATGTGGACCATAGGCATCCCCCAGAAGGATTATCAGAACAAGATCATGGAAGAAGCAGACCTGGTTATCGCTGTGGGCTATGATATCGTAGAATACGCGCCGGCCAAGTGGAATCCGGAAGGAAAGATTGATATTGTTCACGTTGATATGCGCCCGGCTCATATCAATAAGCTGTATCAGCCGGAGGTGGAAGTGGTAGGGGATATTGCAGATGCCCTGGTACAGATTGGAAGAAGAACCTCCAGACGCCAGGAACCGGAGCGTGCCCTGGAAATCAAGCAGATGATGGTAGAGGAGCATGAGTCTTATGCTTCTGATGATTCTTTCCCGATGAAACCGCAGAGGATCTTAAGTGATGTACGCAGGGTCATGGGTCGTGAGGATATCGTAATCTCAGATGTAGGTGCCCACAAGATGTGGATTGCCCGTCATTACAACTGCTACGAGCCGAATACCTGTATTATTTCCAATGGTTTCGCGACTATGGGAATTTCCGTGCCAGGCGCGATCGGGGCAAAGCTGGTATATCCGGAGAAAAAAATTCTGGCTGTGTGCGGGGACGGAGGATTCATGATGAACTGCCAGGAATTTGAGACGGCCTTGCGGGTAAAGGCACCCTTTGTCACCCTGATCTTCAACGATTCCAGCTATGGCCTCATCAAATGGAAACAGATGGACCAGTACGGAAAGAGCTGCTGTGTAGATTTTACGAATCCGGATTTTGTGAAGTTTGCGGAAAGTATGGGGGCAATTGGTTACCGCATCACAAAAGCAGAAGAGCTGGTGCCAACCCTTGAAAAGGCATTCGAGCAGAATGTTCCGGTTATCATTGACTGCCCGGTGGATTATGCGGAAAACACAAAGCTGACAGCGCACCTGAAAGAACTGATGGAGAAGCTGTAACAACATAAAATAGATACTGAAAAAAGAATGCTGGGTTTCCAACATTCTTTTTTTGTGCTATGATGAACTGGTCTGTTCAAAAAAATAAGAAAGGTCAGAAAACATGAATCACGGAAAAAAAACGTTTCTTCTTGCATTGGCTTCGGCAGTTGTTCTGTCCGGCTGTTCAGGCAGCGGCCAGCAGATGACAGCGTACGATGCCCAGTATCTGGATTATTTTGATACGGTAACCAGCATCACGATCTACGCAAAGAATGAAGCAGAGTTTGAACAATATAAAAGCCTGGCAGAAGACACCATGAAAAAGTATCATGAGCTGTTTGATATTTATGATAATTATGATGGTGTCAGCAATATCAAAACCATCAATGACAACGCGGGGATCGCGCCGGTTACGGTAGATCCGGAGCTTATCAGTCTGCTGGAATTTTCCAGACAGGAGTATGAGAAAACCGGCGGAAGGGTCAATGTGGCAATGGGAAGTGTGCTTTCCATCTGGCATGAATACCGGGAAGCAGGCCTGAAAGACCCTTCCCGGGCACAGATCCCGGATATGCAGAAGCTTCAGCAGGCGGCACAGCATACAGATCTGGAACAGGTACAGATTGATCCGCAGGCCTCAACGGTGTATCTGCCGGATCAGGAAATGAGCCTGGATGTGGGAGCCATCGCAAAGGGATATGCCACAAAACGACTGGCAGAGACACTTGAGGAAGCAGGGGTGACGTCTGCGCTGTTAAGCCTTGGCGGCAATGTGGAAACCATCGGGACCAAGGCGGATGGAAAGCCATGGCGCGTTGGGGTTCAGAATCCGGATACCAGCGCAGCACAGTCATATCTGAAGGTTGTGAATCTGAATGACAGCTGCCTGGTGACCAGCGGGACTTATCAGCGTTATTATGAGGTAGACGGTGTGCGGTATCATCACATCATCAATCCGGATACGCTGATGCCATGGAACAAGTATGATTCTGTGAGTATTCTCTGCGGGGACAGCGCACTGGCAGATGCGCTTTCCACGGCAGTTTTTAACATGGACCCGGAGGAAGGAAGGGCATTTATCGAGGCGCAGGATGGTGTGGAGGCACTGTGGGTGTTTCCGGATGGAACGGAGATGGAGAGCAGTGGCTTTGGTGCTTATGTGAGTCAGTGATGCTTCGGAAATACAGAAAATATACATGAGGGAATGAAAAGTCGAGGACAATAAAATATGGAAGCAAAAACAAGAAAAACAGCAGGACACAGCGCAATGCTGCTCCTTGCGGCCCTGGTCTGGGGGATTGCCTTTGTAGCCCAGAGTGAGGGACTGAATTATGTAGAAACCTTTACCTTTAATACATGCCGGTTTCTTCTTGGCGGAGCAGTACTGATCCCGTGTATTTTTTTCATGCATGGAAGAAAAGACAGTATATGGCAGACATTGTCTGAAAAAGAAAAGAAAGAGCAGACCCGTATGGGCATCATCGGCGGCATCTGCTGTGGCTGTGTGCTTTGCCTGGCAAGCTGTCTGCAGCAGTTTGGTATTGGGCAGACTACGGTGGGAAAGGCCGGATTTATCACGACTCTGTATATCATCATCGTGCCGTTTATGGGCCTGTTTTTAAAGAAAAAGGCCGGCATTAATATCTGGATCAGTGCAGTGATCGCGGCTGTGGGGATGTATTTTCTGTGCATTACGGAATCCTTCTCCATCGGAGCGGGAGACCGGTTGGTGCTGATGTGCTCCGTGGTATTTTCCGTGCACATTCTGGTGATCGATTACTTTTCTCCAAAAGCAGATGGCGTGGTGATTTCCTGTGTGCAGTTTTTCACCGCAGGCGTACTTGCCTGCGTGCTGATGCTGCTATTTGAGCATCCATCTATGTCTGCAGTCATTGCGGCAGCAGCACCGATCCTTTATGCAGGCGTGATGTCCTGCGGTGTCGGCTATACCCTGCAGGTCGTAGCCCAGAATGGTGTGGATCCGACTATAGCCTCCCTTCTGTTAAGTCTGGAATCCGTGTTCTCTGTTCTGGCCGGATGGGTGATCCTGGGACAGAAGCTTTCCGGAAGAGAGCTCTTTGGATGCGCACTGGTATTCACAGCGGTGCTGCTGGTGCAGATACCGACAGAAAAGCTGTTTCCATGCAGGAAATAAAAATATTGAGACGGAACCACTAAAAGGTCCGAAGTTCCGGAAACCGCGTACAGAAACGCAGAAACGGTGGAATTTTGCGCTTTGTTCACTGCGCCGCCTATTGTCAGACCTGCGACCCAAACTCGCACGCGCTG
>NZ_DBFCCJ010000037.1:0-1415 GCF_048380235.1 Ventrimonas sp.
GTTTGTAGAACCAAGATCCACATACTTGACCGGAGCAGGGAAAATAACATGGACAGTCTTGTCATACGCTATTTCCAGTCCGTGCGGCGGAATCATCTGGCTGAAACCGATCTTACGGGTCAGCCCCTCATAATAATCACCGCTACTCTGCTGCGCCCAGGCAGCCGATACGCCCAGTAAAAGGGCAAACATCATCAGAATCTTCTTCATGTGCTTTTGTTTAATGGTTGTCTTTTCTTTCATAGTTTTCCTGTATTTCATTTCTCCGGTGAATGGAGCAGTACCCGGTGTCCGGCCTTCAAAGTAATCTTTACCGTACGCATCCGTTTGGATATGTACTGGGAAACGCCCTGTATTACACCTTTTCCCAGATCGGAGGCAATCTGCGCCCCGGCATCGGTGGAAATGTTGATGCTGCTGTTCATCGAGGTTCCCATATTGGCGGCAATCTCTCTGGCAGCGTCATATTCCAGTGACCCCGGCACCAGGATTCCCTGCTGTCCGTCCAGATCATAGACTTCCAGCTCCACTGGCAGGATAGTTCCCTTGTATTCCACGGCATTGACCATGATTTCCAGCCGTTCACCCTGTATGCGTGTGCCACCTACCAGTACAGTCCCTTTCGGTATGAAACGTCCGGCAACGGACATGGGCTCGGTAAGCCGCAGGCGCAAGGCCTGTCCGTCGGATACGGTCTGTGTTCCGTGTACACAGGCAGCAATGGTATTGCCTTCCGTTACGGTCTTCCGGCCAACAGCCGTATTGAAACTGGCATTGCGTTCTCCCGAAAAGGCGGATATGAGCTCTTCGTCGCTCATAGGTCTGGAAAGTGAGGATACCACCTCATTGTGAACCTGTTTCACCGGCATGGCTTTTTTGTCCTCCGCTTTTCTGACGGGAGAAGGAGTCTCCACTGCCTGACGGTTATTGTATTTGGCGGCCAGTTCGTAGGATTTTTCCATCAGGGCCATCTTTTCCTCCATGCCTGACAGTGGCTCCTGTTTCTGCTGCTGTTGCTGCATACGCTCCAGTTCCTCAATCCTTTCCAGAAGCCTTTCCTTTTCCGGATCGGTCCGCGGTTCATAGATGCTTCCCAGCGTACGGTTCATCTCACGGTAGGCTACGGCCGAGGAACTGACCGGTCCGGCATTGCCTTTTTCTGTTTCCGTTTCCGTGTTCGTTTGCCTCTCCGGTGGAATGTTATCGGGAAGACGGACACTGTCTTTCCGTTCCTCTTTGGCAAACATGGACTCCGCTGCTTCAAAGAATGTCTTCCTTTTCCTGCTTTCCTGTTCCATCAGAGCCTTTTCATAGGCATCCTTCTTGTTCCCTTCCAGGCGGCTGTCCTCGGGAGAAGGGATTTCCGTATTGAACCCCTGTCCTTTATCCTGCCGCTCTCGTTCCTGCCCGGAAGG
>NZ_DBFCCJ010000038.1:0-77034 GCF_048380235.1 Ventrimonas sp.
CTATAAATGAGCAAATTTGAAAAATTGCACAAAACTACGCCACGACCTTTACAAAGGAGTCAAAATCATTGCATTCCCTTGCACATTGATAGAGGGTCAGATATTTTTCCATCTGGATTATGTCACTGATCTTGTGATACCCTGTTTCAAAAGGACAGACTTCGCCAGTTCCAACAACACACATATAGTGTGCAAATGACATAATCAACCAATATCTTCGGATTCCCTGCGCAGAACGGATTTGATAGCTGTCCAACGCCAGTTTATCCTTACATTGGCGGAAAAACACCTCAATTGGCCACCTGCATACGTAATTGTCCAGGATTTCATTTGTGGATAAAGACACATCCATGCAAAGGAAAGCCCTTAGTGCTTTCGGTTTTCCAAATGCTTTTTCAGGATAGCTGAAAAGAACAATCGCGTTTTCTATGCCGTTGAGATTGCCTTCATATCGGTACACATAATAGTTTCTGCCTTTGACTGTCACAAGGTCAAAGTTCTTGTGTGTCACGGATAATTCGGCAGCCAGTTCGCTGAACTTCTTTTTCATTCCTAACGGGTACAGCAAACGATTTGTTTTCAAAGCACCAATGGTATGAAATCCTTGTACGGCAAAGGTGTTGATTATTTTTTCAGAAACGTACCAACAGTCACAAAGAAAATAGGACTTTATCGGAGGAACTGGCAGCTCCTTTGCGATATCCTGAACAATGTCAATTTTAGAAATCGACTTGTTGTACAGCACAAAAGCATAATTCAAAACAATGCCGTTACAGGAAAGCATAACCGAAACTGCCTGGTGCCCATAGTCCTGTTTTCCCTTCAAATGAGATTGATGAAAATACGCATCTTCAATCGGATGCAGGACCCGTGACGAAGGCTTTGTCTTTGAAGCTATCGTATCGTCAACAATACAGAAAACAGGTTTTCCGGTGCGGGCTGCTTCTGAATAAATAATCTCAATGACAGACTGTTTTAATGTATCTGAAAGCAACGATTCATCCCACTTTCCAGAGTTGAGGAAATGGGCAATTGTAGTTCTGTGGCAGAAACTGTTTTTAGCAAAATCCGTGGTTTTTCCATGGTATCCAGAAAGAAAGATGCTAATCAGGATACTCATAAGATGATTGATCATTCGATTAGAATATGATTTGCATAAATCTAATTTTTTAAACTGGTTGTATATGAATGTTGAATGATGTATAGTATTTGCAGGAGACACCTTCTTTCGTGAATGCTGTAAATGTTGGTTTGGTCACTTCCATTATACAACACAATCGAACTCAAGGTGTCTTTCTTTTATGCAAAATCACGAACTTGCTCATTTATAGATTATAACTTATTCTATAGTACCTATAGTGTTCTGTCAGTTTCTGGTTAAGTATACCTATTATCTTCTTTAGTGGTTGATTTTTGTTTGCATATAGCCATACCTTTGTGTCTTGGATTTTCTATCAGAATTTCTTTTATATTGACATTTACATCCATCAGTTCCTCTGTCCCTGAGCACACGGTTGACGTGTCCTCAGAAAGATCATTATTATGTAGCTCTCTTTCCGCCTTTGGCATTACCCAATCTCTTCAGTACTGTGAAGCTATCCGATTGCGTATTATTCGTAAATGCTCCAAAATTTCTATATTATTGGCTTTTCTACGATAATAAATAACGTAGTCAGGACAATATCAGTGAAAGCCTCCCTCAGTTTTTCCTTAACGACTTCATTTTCGTGCTGTTATAAATATGCGGACAAAGAAAGTATCTACCAGCACACTGCTATGGATATCATTCCGCAGAGGAAGTGGAGCAGCGTCTGAGACAGTCATTGATCCAGTCAATGTAAGATTTTTCCCGCATGATGGCACCCTCAAGAACCATGAAATCACCAAATTCACGGGTGCCGATGGCAGGAGCTGTATTGTGGTAGTGATCCAACATGATATCAGAAAGATACTGCTCTTTCAGGATATGTTTCTGAAGCTGATTTGTGAGATGGGTTTTTAACTGTTCCGGTGTCATGAAATCAGAGAAGTACATGCGAAGGCGGAATACGTCCTTCGGAGTTGCTTCCAGAGGTTCATCCTTCATGAGCCACTCTTGAAGTTGCTGTTTTCCGGCTTCCGTGATGGAGTAAAGCTTCTTCTCCAGCTTTTCTCCCTGGATGACCACTTCGCAGGTAACAAGTTTTTCTTCCATGAGGCGGCTAAGCTCCGGATAAACCTGGCTGTGCTTGGCATACCAGAAGTTTGCCAGATTGTTGCTGTTAAATTCCCGGGTAATATCATAACCAGTCATGGGCTCCCGGTTGATCAGGCCCAGGATGGCATATTTTAATGTTCGCATATGAGTGTCCTCCTGATATATAAAACGGCAGCTTCTTTCAGTGCTGACCGGATTGTGAATCACAACCTGTAATAATTGATATGTAAATTTTAACATAAAAATGCCAAATGAAAAACAACAAAATGATTTGTCATGTATTTTTCACAAAAACAGGAATTTGATATAGTGGAATACGCTGAAAAAGGCATTAAATTACATGTATATATTTACATGTTTCTTTGTACATGTTATAATACGTTAAGATTATAACGTAAAAAACATGCTTTTTATATAAAAGAGGAGGTATTTTATTATGGCTAAGTTTATTACTGCAAAAGAAGCAGCACAGCTGATTCCGGATCATGCAACAGTTGGTGTTGCGGGCATGGGACTTTCCGGGTGGCCGGAGGAGATTGCCTGTGCGATTCGCGATAATTTTGCAGAGACCGGACATCCGTGTGACCTGAATTTAAAGCAGGCAAGCGCACTGGGGGACTGGGGGTACGGAAACAAGTTTAACGGTTGGGACAGAAACCCGCTCCCGGAGGCAGATACCGAACATGGAAACCGCGGTGTTACCCGTTTCGGTGAGGCAGGACCGGGACTGATCACGAAGTGGACCAGTGCTCATATCGGAAGTGCTTTCACGCTTTGCGATCAGGCACGCCAGAACCAGATTGCGACCCACTGCCTGCCGCAGGGTGTTATCATTAACCTTTGGAGAGAATGTGCAGCCGGCCGGCCGGGCCTTATTACCAAGACTGGCCTTGGTACTTTTGTAGATCCGCGTGTGGAAGGCGGGTGCATGAATGACTGTGCAAATTCTGAGGAAGTTGTAAAGCTTGTAGAATTCAACGGGGAAGAATACCTTTTCTATCCGGCATTCAGATGTGATGTTGCACTGCTTCGCGGAACCATCGCAGATGAAAACGGAAATATTTCTTTTGCCCATGAGAGTGTGATGAATGAAGGCTTTGAGGTAGCAGCGGCAGTCAAGAACAATGGCGGTATTGTTATCGTACAGGTTGAGTACCTGGCAAAGAAAGATACCTTAAATCCGAAGGATGTTAAGATTCCAGGAAAATTAGTCGACTATGTGGTACAGGCAAAGGATCCGAAGTCCTGCTGGCAGGCTGAGGGAACTTACTGGGAGCCGTCTTATTCCGGACAGATCAAGATTCCGTTAGACAGCATCCAGCCTCTTCCATTCGATGAGAGAAAGGTTGTCTGCAGACGCTGCGCTATGGAGTTAAGAAAGGGTGACCTCATCAACCTGGGCGTCGGCATGCCGGCTGACATTGCAAAAGTTGTTGCTGAGGAAGGTCTCATTGAAGATGTGACCATGAGTACCGAGAGCGGTATGGTAGGCGGTGTTCCGTCTGCACTGCCGAGCTTCGGAAGCGCTTATAACCCGGAAGCAATCCTCTCTCCTCACGAGATGTTTGACTTGATCAGCGGCGGCGGTCTGAACATGACCTGCCTGGGCATCGGTGAAGTTGACGGAGACGGAAACAACAACGTAAGCCGTATGGGCAAGAGACTGACCGGACCTGGCGGATTCATCGATATCACTGCAGCAACCCCGAAGGTTATCTTCGCAGGTACCCTTATGGGCAAGGCAAAAGTGAAAGTCGGCGGTGGAAAGCTGGAGATCGTAGAAGAGGGAACCATTCAGAAATTCGTAGAGAAAGTCGGACAGATCACCTTCTCCGGACAGTACGCACCGGACAATCAGGAAGTTCTGTACGTGACCGAGCGTGCAGTATTCCAGCTGATCGACCACAAGATGACCCTGATCGAGATCGCACCTGGCATTGACCTGCAGAAAGACGTTCTGGATCACCTCGGATTTACTCCGGTTATCTCTCCGGACTTAAAAGAGATGGATCCTGGTATCTTTGAAGAGCACTGGGGCGGACTGAAAGGGTACTTAAAATAAAGGCAGCATGATCTTGAAAAAGAGGCTGGAAAGCAAAACGCTTTCCGGCCTTTTTTCATGCCTTGCAGCACTTGGATGGATGTCAGCGGCAGATCCTGCAGATTGCCCGTGATTCAGCAAAAATGATGAATGAAGCGTCATGATGAACAGAAAAACGGAAATAAATATGCACAGTGCACATTTTGAAACAATGAAATGTGGGCGCTTTCTCTCTGTTTTTTCTACATGGATTGCGATAAAATTAGCACAACTTACAACGAAGACGATAAAACATAAAGGGGGATGAATTGTATGTTGACTGCTGTAGGTTTTCTCATGTTGTTGATCATCGTGGTACTGTTGTTAACCGGCAAGGTTTCTTTACCACCGATCTTTGTTGTAGTTCCGGTAGTAGCCTGCCTCATCTGTGGATTTGGTCTGGCTCAGATCAATGATTTTATCGGAACTGGTCTGAAGAGCGTACTGAACACGGTAGCACTCTTCACGTTTTCGGTACTGTATTTCAGTATCCTGAATGATGTCGGAATGTTCGATGTCATTGTAAGCAAACTGATGCGTTATCTTGGTAACAAAGTTGAAGTGGTTATGTGGATCACCTGCCTGGTAGCAACCATTTCCCATCTGGATGGTTCCGGTGCAACCACCATGCTGGTAACCATTCCGATGATGCTTCCGATCTACAAGAAAATGAAGATCCGCCCGCAGGCACTGCTTTTATTAGCAGCTATCTGTTCCGGTTCCATGAACATGACTCCGTGGTGTTCTTCCGTATTGCGTCTTACTTCCGCAACTGGCGGCGATGCAATGGAATTATGGCGTTATGTCCTGCCGTTACAGGTTATCTGCCTCATCTTAAGCTACCTGATCGTAATCCCGTTAGCAAAACTGGAGCGTAAGAATGGCGCAGGCATGACCGAAGAAGAGTTCAAGGCATTAAAGGCAACCTTAAACCAGCCGGTAGAGACCAAAGTTTCCATGAAGGTTATTTACTTTGATATCATCCTTACGGTTGCAATCCTGATTGCAATGTTATCCGGTGTTGTAAAATCCAACCTTGGTTTCATGGTAGCTCTTGCAGTTGCCCTGGTCGTAAACTTCCCGAATCCGAAGGATCAGACAAAGAAAGTCAAAGAGTTCGGTGGTACAGCCCTGAACATGATTATGATCATCTTCTCCATCGGTGTTCTGGTTGGTGTATTAAAAGACAGTGGCATGATGGATGGCATGGTAGCCCTGATCCTTGCAATCATTCCGGAGAGCCTTGGCAGCCACATCACCTGGATCATCAGTGCACTCAGCGTTCCGTTGTCCATGTTCCTTGGTTCCGATACCGTGTACATGGCAGTTGCCCCGATCATGGCAAACGTTGTTACCGCATACGGTTCCACCATGCTTCAGCTGAATGCAGCATTCCTGATCGGTGCATGTCTGTCCGCAAACCTCTGCCTGGTTGGTCCGACTCCGTACCTGGCATTAGGTCTTGCAGATGTCGATATGCCGTCTAACTTAAAATACTGCTTCCCGTGGGTATTTGGCATGAGTTTACTCGTATCTGTGATCGCAGGTGTGATCGGTGTGATCCCGTTCTAAAAAACATATTTCATGTAGAGAAAAAGAGCAGGCGCGTTCAGGTGTCTGCTCTTTTTTCATTCTCTTTTTCCATATTTCTTTTCAATACCAGGATATCTTCATGACAGTATCTGGACATGTATTCGATGACACGGCAGCTGAATAAAAGACGCTCCCGCAGCATCGGCTCATCCAGGCTGCTGTCGATGATTTCCTCAATTTTATGTACTTTATTTAACATGGTGTTGCGGTGGATGAACAGGGATTTCGCTGCTTCCGTAGTATTACGTTCGTGCTCTAAGTAAGCCTGGAGGATCTGCACCAGGTTGGTGTTGTGCTTTTTATCATATAAGAGAAGTCCTACCAGTTCATTGTTGCACAGGTGTACCAGATTGCGGCTGCCAAGTTTCTGCATGGAAGATTCTGCTGCCATTTCGATGATGTGGTAGATGCTGTAATCTTCATAATAATAGATCCGTTTTGCAGGGTGCATTTTCTGTCCGATGCGCAGTGCTTCATGGGTCTGGTGGTAGACCGGCGGAAGAGACATTAAAAATTCTGAAGCATTTCCGACACAGGCAAACCCGTTGTAGCTTTCCAGGAGTTTCAACAGCGTTTCCTGGTTAAAGGAGAGGCGGCTGCGGCGCTTCATTTTCCGGATCAGAAGCAGAATTTCGCCTTTATAAGTGGTAATGTTGCTGAACGGAAACAGGTATTCCAGCTGATTGATGATGTAGTTCCATGGAATATTTTTGTTGCGTTCGGTGTCCGATGGGAAATTGATCAGCATAACGTGGTAATAACGTCTCGTGGCCAGTTTGATCTGCTTGAGACGCTGCTGCAGCTCTTCTTCGTTGGCGATGCGGCACTCGATCAGATCGGCGGCAAGCGCGCCGAACTGGGCATTTCCGCTGTAGTCGGTGCGATGGTTGCTGAGCATATAATCTGCAACATAGCGGGAAAGCAGTTCATTGAAGTCGGATATACAGGGATCTGTCGCTGGTCCGTCTAAGATCACGCAGAGGCGGGCTACCAGTTCTCCGCGATAGTGGATCAGACGGACAATGGTATAGTTATGGCTGAGATCGGAAATATACTCGGCATATTCCATGTTTTCTCCGCGTTTCACAACCTGCTGGTGATGGATGGACTGGATGGTGTCGAAAGACTGGTAGCCGTTTTCTCTAAGCTCATCTGCGGTAGAGTCCTGGATATGAGGGTCGTAAACGGCTGCTATTTTTTTGTAACCGGCATTGACCAGAAGAATGGTAGCCGGAAGTTCTTTGTAAGCCTGTTCCAGAAGTGCCTGCAGTCCGGCATTGGTATCTACGATTCGCTGCAGTCCGGTATCCCAGACACGGAACCGGTGGAGATATTCGTGGACACGATTGTAAAGTTCCAAAACCGGCAGGGAGGTCTCTATTAATGTGATATGTTCAGGAATGCAGATGTCTGCGAGAACACTGCAGGGACCGGCAGAAATGAGGCAGATACCGGCTGCCGGAGCTGTTTCCTGACTGGTGGCTGCGGACGGTTTCTGCTCATATTCCGCAGAATGTGTCATACTTTCCAGGATTTGCGTGACGATGTCTGAAGTTCCGATGTAAAGATACTCGGAGGAGAGTGCTGCGTCAGGGCTGGTGAGCAGAACGATACCGCCGTCGGAGGCAAGTTCTTTGGTTCCGGGGTGGTTTACCAGGATAATATCTTTCAGCCATGCATTCAGCATGGCGCGGGTGTACATACTCATGGAAAGTTCCTTTCATTATGTAGATTGTGATTCCACGGATTATAGTAGGAAAATAAGAGGGTTCTGTCAAGAAAAATGTGTGGATCTCACATATAAAAATAAAATTAGAAGCAAAAATGGGCATGGTGCACATAAAAACTGAAAAAAGGTATGCGCATTAGCCCTGTCAGAACCGTAGAAAGTAAGGTACAATAAAGAACAGATAGAAGAATACATCAGTCTGCATAAGCAGATTCACCTTTGTATTCAGAAAGAGGGGGGAAACTATGTCAGATGGATCGAACAAAGATCCGCAGCGTGCCCTGGTTTTTGCCACGGGCGACATCATTGTCGATGAGCCGGATCCTTATTCCTTTTTTGAGCCATCACGGGAACTGTTGTCTTCCGGCGATTTTGTGATCGGACAGATCGAGGTTCCTCATACGGACCGTGGAGAGGCAAACAGTACGGACATTCCGGCACCGCCTGCGGCACCGGAAAATTTAAATCCATTGAAAGACTGTGGATTTAATCTCTGCACCACCTGCGGCAACCACGCCCACGATAACGGGGTACCGGGAATTGTAGATACCCTGGATAAATTAAGAAGTCTTGGAATTGCGGTAACCGGAACCGGAAGAAATATCCAGGAGGCCAAAACGCCTGCGATTGCAGAGCGGAAAGGAATCCGGGTAGGTCTGATCGGTTACAATGCGGTTGGACCGAGGGAAGGCTGGGCAACCTCCCATAAGGCAGGCGTTTCTTACGTGCAGATCCTGACGCACCATGAGCCATCGCCGCGGGCGACACCGGGACTTCCGGCGCGGGTTTACACATTCCCGGAACCGGATTCCGTGGAAGAGATGCAGGAGGAGATCCGGGCAGCGCGAAAAGAGTGCGATGTGTTGTTTGTGGCGCTTCACAAAGGAATGGTACATACCCATGCAGAACTGCAGATGTATGAAAAACCACTGGCGCATGCCGCAATCGATGCCGGGGCAGATGCCGTGATCGGACATCATGCCCATATTCTCCGCGGAATTGAAGTATACCGTGGAAAACCAATTTACCACAATCTTGGCAACTTCGTCTGTGTAACCCATGCATTAACACCGACTGGCGATAATAACAGCCCGGAGCGGCTGCGCTGGATCGCACAGCGCAAGAAACTGTTTGGTTTTACGCCGGATCCGGACATGCCATTTTATGCATTCAATCCGGAAAGCAGAAAGACCATGCTGGCCCGTATGGAAATCACAAAAGAGGGAGTTTCGGAGTTTGGATTTGTTCCGTGCTATATCAACAAAAAAGGAGCACCGGAAGTTCTTACGACCTATGAGGAAGCCAAAGAGGTTATAGAATATGTACGTCAGATTTCCGAAGAGGAAAAGCTTCACATCCGTCTGGTGTGGAGAGATGGCTGGGTACAGGTTCTAGAAGAAGAATAAGAAAGGATGTGACACACCGATGAGCATTCGTAATTGTGCTTTGGAGAGCAAAGCCTTTACTGCTTTGAAAGAAGTCTGGGATCACCGGGACGCAGAAGCTGCAAAGTGGCGCGCCCAGGGGAAAAAAGTAGTTGGTAAACTGGGATTTGATGTCCCGGATGAACTTTTGATCGCAGCAGACATGCTGCCGGTTCAGATCTATGCAGATCCGGACCGCTCGCTCGAGGAAACCAACAAATATCTGGAATACGCTTTTGAGCCGGTTGTCCGTGCGCAGTTTGAAAAACTGATCGACGGCACCTATGGAGAACAGCTGGATGCGCTGGCAATCTCCAACAGTACCGACGTGGTAATCCGTATTTTCCTGTATTTAAGAGAACTGCACCGTGTAGAACCGGAGAAGAACCTTCCTCCGTTTGCATTCATTGACTGGCTGTTTACCAGACACCAGATGCACCAGAAGCGGAATGAATTTGTCATGGACCTGTTCCGCAAACAGGTAGAAGAGTGGGCCGGACATGAGATCACGGATGAAGCAATCCGTGAAGCCGGAAAGATCTGTAACGAAAACCGTCAGGCACTGCGCGAGATGGCAGCCCTCCGCCATGGCGATGAGGTACATATTGCCGGAAGCGAAGCGATGGTGATCATCGGAGCCGGACTTTTCATGGAGCGTACAGCCCACACCGAGCTGGTGCGTCAGGTTACGGAAGACGCAAAGAGCTGGCCGGTACTGGAAGGACCGCGTGTCTTCTACACCGGAGCAGAGCATGAAGATACCGCACTCTACGAGAAGATCGAGGCACAGGGTCTTGTGGTCGTCGGAGAAGATACCAACTGGGGAGACCGTTATTACAACCGTGACTTCAACCTGGAGTATCCGGTAACCCGTGCGCTGGTAGACCGTTACATGCTGAGAGAGTTTTCTGCGAAGAAGGCATTTGTATCCCAGCGTGTGGAGGCACTGGACCGTGAGGTGGAGGAGACCAAGCCGGAGGCAGTCATCTTCTATACCAACCTTTACGATGAGGTTGCTACTTGGGATATGCCAAACCAGAGAAAGAGTCTTGCAGCCCGCGGCATCAAGTCCTGCACCTTTGGCAGAATGCTCTGGCCGGCAGCAAAAAATGAAGATCTGGACGAAAAACTCGCTGCATTTGCAGAAGAACTGAAAGCAGGAAAAGGAGGGGATCAGTGATGCCAGAAGAAAAGAAAGCAACCGGATCAAAATCCTCCGTTGTGAAAAAACTGAAAGCAACCGCAGCAGCAGGTGCTTACCAGAAACAGTGGTTCTTTGATATGAAAGCCCGCGTAGAGCGGGAAGGATGCGATTTCGCGATCCTGAATGCCGATGTGCCGATGGAAATCTTCCGTGCCATGGACATTCCGTTTGTTGTAAACCAGTGGTGGGCTGCAATCTGCGGAGCAAAACGTATGACCCGCAAGTATGCCCAGCTGATGACAGACAATGGCTATCGCAATGACTTAAACAGCTACGATGCGCAGGCACTGGCAGAGAGCTTTGACCCGGATGACCACAAGCTGGACGAAGAGGGCAAGCCTCTTGGACCGTGGGGCGGACTTCCGAAGCCGACCATCAGCATTACCCGTCTGACCGGTGACTGCCAGAGCAAGATCTTTGGGCTGATCGCACAGAACTATGGTGCTGATCTGTACGTCATGGAAAATACGGTTGCAAGAAAGACCCCGTTAAACTGGTATGAGCTGACTGCAGACCGCTGGGAAGAGCTGTACGATAAAGACCGTATCGACCTGGCAGTCGAAGAGCTGAAAGCCCTGATCAGCTATCTGGAGATGAAGACCGGAAAGATGATGGATATGAACAAGCTCCAGCATGTCATGGACCTGATCAATGAGCAGGAAGGCTACTATAAAAAGATCCGTGATATGATCGCTGCAAGCCATCCGGTTCCGGTTACCGTAGTGGATACCATCAATGCTGTCATGCAGGCACAGTGGCAGCGCGGTACCGAGTGGGCAGCTACACACGCAAAGAGCCTCTATGAAGAGATCAAAGAGCTGATCGATAAAGGTGAGGCTGCTGTTCCGAATGAGAAATATCGCCTGATGTGGCTTGGCCGCGGTATGTGGCAGGATTTCGGTTTCTATCAGCGTTTTGAGCAGAAGTATGGCGCAGTCTTCATGTGGTCCATGTACCTGGCTATGGGTGCTGACGCGTATATCCGCAATCATGTGGAAGAAGATCCGCTTCGTGCACTGGCAGCCCGTTTCATCGGAATGGAAGATTTCCTCCATATGCCGCCGTGGAACAGTGAGTGGTTCGTACAGCAGGCAAAGCAGAACGATATCGACGGTGTCGTTTACATGATCCCGGAGAACGATATGCAGGCTGTTGAGGGAAGCTATTTCATTAAGAAACGTCTAGAAGAGGCTGGATTCCCGGTTCTTGCATTCCATGCAGATCCGGTCAACCCGCGCAAGTGGAATGCGGAGACCATGACCAATCTGGTCGATGAGTTCATTGAGAACCGCGTCATTCCAAACAAAGAGGCGAAAGAAGCAAAAAAATAAAGCAATAAAAAATTTTGTCTGTCCGGCATAGCACGATCTGCGAAAGCCGGGCAGATAAACAAAATAAAAACAGAAATCAACTTTGGCGAAAACAAGAATTGGAGGAATGTAATTATGGCATGTAAAGGACCGCTTTCTGGATACCGTGTACTGGATATGACTCAGTTTGAGTCTGGTACTGTTTGTACGGAGACTCTGGCATGGCTGGGCGCAGAAGTATTAAAAGTTGAGCGCCCGGTAAAGGGGGAGCTGGGACGTTATTCCCAGGCAAATCCGGGTGTTGATACCTATGGATTCCTGGTTATGAATATGAATAAGAAATCCATTACCTGCAACGCAAAATCTCCAGAAGGACTGCAGCTGTTAAAGGATCTCGTTGCAAAGAGCGATGTCATCGTAGAGAATATGGGACCGGGATCCATGAACAACCTGGGTCTGACCTATGAGGCTTGTAAGGAAATCAATCCGAAGATCATTTATGCCAGCTTAAAGGGCTTTGCACAGGATGGTCCGTACAAAGATTACCCGGCATTTGACCCGATCGCAACCCACACCGGTGTTATGGTTTCTGCAACCGGACTTCCGGATCAGCCGATCAAGTGTGGTATTTCCGTAGCAGACTCCGGTACCGGTATTACCCTTGCCATGAGTATCATTGCAGCACTCTTACAGCGTGAGCGCGAGGGCATTGGCCAGCGTGTAGACGTTGCAATGCAGGATTTCATGATCGGACTTTCCCGTTCCCAGTGGGAGCCGTATTACAATAATGGCATGGTTCCGAACCGCCGGGTTGGCAATGGCATGCCGCTTGAAGACGTAGCACCGTCTGACACCTACCCATGTAAGCCATTTGGAAAGAATGATTATGTTCATATTTATTGCAGCCGTCATCCGGGCAGCAAACAGTGGGATAATCTCTGTGATGTCATCGGACGTCCGGATTTAAAACAGGATGTATGCCCGGAGATGGCAACTCCGCGCAGTCGTTATGAACACAGAGATATCTGTGATGGTGCGATCAAAGACTGGTTAAAGGATTACGATAAGTTTACCGCTATGGATATCCTGTGTAAGGCAGATATCCCGGCAGGCGCACTGCTTTCCGTAGATGATATTACAAAGGATCCGCAGTATTATGAGCGTGGCATGATGGTTGAAATTGATCATCCGCAGCGCGGCAGGGTGAAGCTTCCGGGATTCGCTCCGAGAATGAGCGCAGTGAAGGTAGAATACGAGTGCAGTCCGGAGCTTGGAGGCAGTAATGAAGAGGTATACGGCGGCATGTTAGGGCTGACAGAAAAACAGCTGGAAGAGCTGAAAAATAAGAAAGTGATTTAAAACGTTAAAAACATAACGGGAAAAGAAAAGTGCAAAAATTCTCTGTTTAAATTTTGTTAAAATCCCCTATATCAGTTTTGACATATCTATATTTACATAATTTTTAGGGTACGTTATAATATTATCAACTACAAAAAAGGGGAAGATATAAAATATGAAGATGTTAATGAGAATACTGTTGTACTGTGTCGGACTTATGTTTCTGGCGTTCGGCGTAGCTTTTTCCGTGAATTCCAACCTGGGCGTATCCCCGGTCAATTCGCTTCCGTATGTGATTTCGCTGATCCTGAAGGTGGATCTTGGCCGTTGCATCGTTGGTGTGTTTGTAACCTACATGATTGTGCAGGTCATCATCAAGCGGAAGGAGTATAAGTGGATCAACTTAACCCAGCTGATCTTTTCCACGATCTTTGGCTATTTTGCAGATTTCGCAAAAGGTGTCATGCATGGATTTGTGATCCCGACTTATTTTGGACAGCTTCTTATGATGGCGATCAGTATTGTGCTGGTAGCCATTGGTGTGGCAATCTACATGGATGTGAAGCTGGTCAATATGCCGATGGAGGGCATGACGCTTGCAATCAGCGACTGCTTCCCGAATATCGAGTTTCACAAGATCAAGATCATTGTAGACTGTTCATCTGTGGCAGTCGGTGTGGTGTTATCCTTTCTGTTTATGCACGGTCTGTTCGGTATCCGCGAGGGCACCATTTTAAGCGCGCTTCTGGTTGGAAAACTTCTTCCGGTGGTAAAGAAAAAGATAAGTCCGGTTATACAGAAGCTTTGTTTTTAAATCGAAAAAACTGCAAATGTAAAAATGAAAAACCCGGGAGTGCCGTATGGTACGGCTCCCGGGTTTTGGTGTTTGCTGGTGTGCAGCCGCGCCTCAGCGCGAGAATGTGCCAATGCACATTTTTTTCAGTGGGTCTGTCCTTCTGCGGTACGGATATCTTCCTCATATTCTCCAATGGCTGCAATGGCTGCCTCAATGCCGTGGGCGATGTCCTTTAGGTTCATAGACGGTGCCGGTGCCGGTCTTCCAACTACCTGCTCTGGAATGAACGGAACGTGCATAAAGCCGCCGCGTACGCCCGGATATTCTTTGGCCAGGGTGTAGAGTACGCCGTACATTAAGTGATTGCAGACGAAGGTTCCGGCTGTGTTGGAGACGCTGGCGGGAAGGCCTGCCTCACGGATGTGCTGCACCATAGCTTTGATCGGAAGATCGGAAAAATAGGCCGGAGCACCGTCCTCATAGATCGGCAGATCGATCGGCTGGTTGCCTTCGTTGTCTTTGATACGGGCATCGTCGAGATTGATGGCTACGCGTTCCGGGGTGATGTCGTAGCGTCCGCCGGCCTGGCCGATGCAGAGCACTGCGTCTGGTTTCTCTTTTGCAATGGCAGCAGCTACGGTAGCGATGGATTTGCGGAAGACGGTCGGAACCTCAAGCTTTACCACCTCTACGTTTCCGACTTTTTCAGAGACCAGCTTTACGGCTTCCAGAGCCGGATTGACTTTGTCTCCGCCAAAGGGATCAAATGCGGTTAAAAGAAGTTTCATGGAAAAACCTCGCTTTCATGTAAAAATGTGGACAGTTGCAGTAAGCTTCAGAGTACCTGATTTAGAATGCCAGGAAATACATGAGTAAAATATGAATGACCAGCATGGTGAGGGCCACCGGGATCTGGGACCTGATGACTGCATACTTGCTCTTTGTCTCGAGCAGTGCCACCGGCACGATATTGAAGTTTGCGGCCATCGGGGTCATCAGGGTACCGCAGTAGCCTGCGGTCAGACCAAGCGCGCCGATAACAACCGGGTTTGCGCCCTGCGCGATCAAAAACGGAATGCCGATTCCGACTGTGATAACAGAGAACGCCGCAAAGCCGTTGCCCATGATCATGGTGAACAGTGCCATGGAAACGCAGTATACGGCGGTAGCCGCAAACAGGTTACCGGTCGGGATTACGGCGCTGACGCCGTGGGCAATGACATCACCGACACCGGCAGCTGTAAAGAGGGAACCGAGAGCGGCTAAAACCTGCGGCAGGATGCCGGTCACGCCGACATTGTCTACGAGGCGGGTTCCGTCTGTAACCGCGTAGGATGGTTTGGTCTTAAACAGAAGCAGTGCCACAAGGAGGGCAATGGTTCCGGAAATACCGATGGCATTATTGGCGCCGAGTACCTTTAAGAAGGTTGCAACCAGCACCGCGGTGACTGCCAGGGTAAGCGGCGGAATGAATACGGCGTAGCCGGTCTTGTCTGCTGCTTTCCGGGTTTCTGCGGCTTGCGGTACATCACTTTTTGACGGAGCGACAAGACGCAGCGCGGTGAGCGCTGCCATCAGGACCACACAGGCGCCGGTGATCCAGCGCGGAAGATGGGCTCCGGCAATGAAGGTGAATGCCAGGATAAACCAGAACAGCGCGGTAGTATGTTTTTTTGTGCAGTCCGGATCTTTTAACGCCTTCACGCCGTTGGAAATAAAGAAAAGGCCGATGATGCAGTAGAAAATCTCCGAGACGATGGTGCTTACGGTCCAGGTCATATTACATTTCCTCCTGTTTCTTCCGGTCTGAGAACCGGCGTTTTAAAATCTGGTCAAAGATCAGGGCATAGATCACGCCGACAATAACAGCGAACACGGCAATCGGTACGGACTGTCCGGCAATCTGCAGGGCATCTACCGGATATCCCTGCTCAGTCAGGGTGGAGACGATCAGCAAAGTGCCGGAGGAACCCATGAAGCAGTTCTGTGCAAAGAAGTTTCCGTAGTTTTCACTTCCGGCACACATGCCCTTGATATCATCCTCCGTCTTTTCATCCAGCTTGCCATACTGAACTACGGCAGCAGCCTGGGCCATCGGATTGATCAGCGGGCGGATGAACTGCGGATGTCCTCCGATACGCAGGGAGAAGGCGGATGCAAGGGTACGGATGATCTGCCAGATGGCGATCAGGCGGCCGGTGGTCGCATTCTTTAAGGACGTGATAAAGTCTACGGCCTTATCCTTCAGACCGTTCCGTTCACAGATTCCGATGACCGGCAATGTGAGAATGAAAAGAGTGGCGGTACGGTTTGTGATAAATGCGGTGCCGAGGGTTTCAAGAATCTTCATAGGGCTCATGCCGGCTACAAGTCCGGTTGCCAGACCGGCCACAACAACAACGGCGAGCGTGTCGAGCTTTAAAATAAAGCCGACGATGACGATCAGGACACCGATCAGTTTGATAACTTCCATAAAAAACCTCCTTATGTGATGTTTGCAACTGTGTGGAAGCTGGATACAGTTGCGGTCTTAATGAAATCTTAACATACTGATGAAAAATTAACAATGATATTATTTTCCAGAAACAAAATCCGTCCCGCTGTGCCGGAACCATTGCTTGCAATATCGGTAAACTATGCTATAATAAGTGGTAATAAAAACTATGTCAGATAGAGAACGTGCTGCAGATGCGAAACACGGATGCAGGCTCACCATACGGGCGCGGTAACGGAGAATACAGAAAACAGCACGGGGTCGGAGGAAGATTATGAGCTATAAGATTTTTGGTGACAGCTGCCTGGACTTAACAGAGGAATTGAAGAAGGATCCGAGGTTTGAGATGATCCCCCTTACCCTTCAGGTGGATGATCATATGATAATGGATGATGAAACATTTGACCAGAAGGCATTTCTGGCCATGGTGAAGGCGAGCCTGAACTGTCCGAAAACCGCCTGTCCTTCCCCGGAGGCATTTAAGAAGGCCTGTGAGTGTGATGCGGACGATATCTATATTATTACCTTGTCCAGCCATCTGAGCGGTACCTATAACAGCGCGGTGCTTGGAAAAGAACTGTATGAGGAAGAACATGGCAAGGGAAAAAAGAACATTCTGGTGATTGATTCCGAGTCTGCTTCAGCCGGAGAATTAAACGAGGCTCTGGCCATTCGTGATATGTACGAGGAGGGACTTGTTTTCAGCGAGATTTCTGAGCGCATCCTGAAAATGAGAGATGAGCAGCAGACCTATTTTGTGATCGATACCCTGGAACCTCTCAGAAAGAATGGCCGTCTCACCGGTCTGCAGGCCTTTTTTGCCACGGCATTGAATATTAAGCCGGTTATGGGAGCGGATCATGGTGTCATCATCAAGCTGGATCAGGCAAGAGGCATCACCAAGGGACTGGCCCGTATGTGCGAGCTTGCCACCAGGCGTGCGGGTAAGCCGGAGGAAAAGCGCGCGGTCATCGCGCATGTGAATTGTCCGGAGCGTGCACTCCAGGTGAAGGCAGAACTGGAAAAGCGCGGGAATTACCGCGAGATCGTGATCAGCGGCGCAGCCGGTGTTGCCACGGTGTATGCGGGAGACGGCGGTATTGTCCTGGCGGTCGGTTAAAAAAGAATTCATTACTGTGTATAAAATTAAAAAAAGTTAAAAATATCACACAATTTAAAAAATTTCGTGTATAATAGATAACGAAAAGAAAACAGGGCGAAGAGGTCGTGGACGCATCCGAATCTCTTCACCCTGTTTTTTTCTGTAACTGTTCCGTATGGCTGCAGTTACATTTCTACAGTGTGAGGAAAGTGCAGATCTGCGGCTTTCCCTAAACCCTGTCCGTTCAGGGAGGCCCCCGGAAAAAATGCGGAATGTAATGATGCAAAAAACAAACAAATAGTTAGACGTGTATTGATAAAAATACAGGTTTTTGAAATATGGTATACAATGAGCACAAAAAAGGTAAGGAAAATGAGAAAAAAATATCCAAAACACTTGCATTTCCCTGATAATATGTTATGATTGAGTTAGCAAAATTATATTTAGCAAAAATAAAAAATAGTAAGGAGGGGAGGCCAGACAAACAGATTTCTGGTGGGGGCCGGGAGTCTTTCTAGATGCTAAATACTTGTTTATTCGTTCCTGCACGGTGGGTCCGCGGGATGGCCGCTGACCGTAAAAAACATAAACTGTAAGGCAAGAATCCCATTGCCGCAGGCAAATGAAATAGATTTTGCAGATTTTGCTTGTGACTGTGAAAAAATTAACAGTTGCGTTTTTCTGTGCTTTGGAACAAAACAGCAAGAAATGCTGTCTGGACCTCAAAAAAGCATGAAGGAGAAAACAAAAGAATTAGGAAACAGCAATGTGTTGTTTGACTTCTACGGGAAGAGACCGGAAATGTCCCAGCTTGTTCCGCTGAGTCTGCAGCATGTACTGGCAGCTATCGTCGGTGTCATTACACCATCCATGATCATTGCGGGTGTCTGCGGACTGACGGACGCAGAAAAGACCATGATGATCCAGGCGGCACTGATCTTCACTGCGCTGGCTACGTTTTTACAGCTGTTTCCGCTGTTCCACAAGATTGGCGCAGCACTCCCGGTTATCATGGGTACCAGCTTCGCATATGTACCGACCCTGACTGCGATCGGCGGTGAATTCGGTATCGGTGCCATCATGGGCGCACAGATCATCGGCGGTATCGTAGCTATCGTATTTGCGATTTTCGTAAAGCAGATTCGTAAGCTGTTCCCGGATATCGTAACCGGTACCGTTATCTTTACCATCGGTCTTTCCCTGTATCCGACCGCGATCCGTTATATGGCAGGTGGTTCCGGACATCCGGAATTCGGTGGCTTAAAGAACTGGTTCATTGCTCTGCTGACTTTTGCAGTGGTACTGTTCCTGAACAACTTTACTAAAGGTGTGTTAAAACTGGGTTCTCTGTTTTTCGGTATTATCGTTGGTTATGTAGTATCCCTTTTCATGGGAATGGTAGATTTCACCAATGTTATGAACACGACTTCCATTATTGCGTTCCCTCAGCTTATGCATTTCAAGATTGAATTTGCTCCGGCTGCATGCGCATCACTGGCTATCGTATATGCGGTTAACGCAGTACAGACCATCGGTGACTTAACATCTACTACTGTCGGCGGCATGGACCGTGTGCCGACGGACAATGAGCTTCAGGGCGGTATCCTGGTTCAGGGTGTTGCAAGTATCGTGGGTGCGTTCTTTGGAGCACTTCCGACGGCTTCCTACAGCCAGAACGTAGGTATCGTAACCATGAACAAAGTAGTAAACCGCGTGATTTTCGCGGTATCCGCAGCAGTGCTTCTGATCGCAGGCCTGATTCCTGGTCTGTCCGCAGCACTTACAACCATCCCTCAGTGTGTCATCGGCGGCGCAACTCTTTCCGTATTCGCGCAGATCGCAATGACCGGTGTACGCCTGTTCACAAAGGATGGCATGACAGCAAGAAAGACAACCGTAGTTGGTATGTCTGTAGCACTTGGTGTTGGTATCACCCAGGTATCCGGATGCTTACAGGGACCTGGAATCCCGGCGTGGATCAATACCGTATTTGGAAGTTCGTCCGTGGTAGTGGCAACGATCATGGCGATCATCCTGAACCTCACCCTTCCGCCGGAAGAGTAAGGACAGCCGGATGATTTAATGCAAAAAGAAAGCCGAACAGTTTTAATCCTGTTCGGCTTTTGTTTCCTCGTCTTCGGCTTTGATCTCGTTTAAGTAACTGTAAAGCGTAAATTTTGAAATGCAGAGGACCTGACAGACACGCTGTCCGGACTTGGTAATGAGAAATGCGCCTGCGTCATTTAGCAGCCGTATGAAGTCAATCTTGTCATCCTTTGTCATGACGGCGGCCGGTTTTCCGATACGCTGGAAGGCCTGCTCAATCAGCTCATCCAGAAGGTCGCTGACATTCATGGATACGGTCTCAGGACCGGAGGCTTCCGTGTCATCCGCTGCAGTGGCAGTGAAGCTCTGAATGTGGTTTTGCGCAGCCAGCAGAATCGTGATGTCATAGTTGATGCTTAAAATTCCTATGATCTTACCCTGACTGTTGCGGATGTAGATGGTACTGGACTTCAGAATCTTTCCGTCCTTTGTTTTTGTTAAATAGGCAAGCTTGTCATGCGTGTGCTTCGCACCGTTCTGCAGGGATTCCAGAACAATATGGGATGGTCCGTCACCGAGCTTTCTTCCGGTGATGTAGCCATTTTCAATGGCTACAATGGAGTGCTCTACATCGTTGCTCTCCAGATCGTGAATGACGATCTCGCAGTTGGAGCCAAACTGGGCTGCAAGACCGCGGGCAAGGCGTGTATAAAAATCAATTGCTGTTTTGTCCATGGTTTTCTCCTTTCAAAAAGCAAATCAGTTCATCATACAATTTGTTTGATGCTGTATTTATCATAACAACTACAGATACAGAATGCAAGAAAAAATTAAAAAAACTAATTTATACAAGGAGGTATATTAATGCTGCTTATAGGAAACGGTAAAGTAATCACAAGAGACAGCGCAAATCCATACCTGGAGAACGGCGCAGTTGTAACCGATGGTGAGAATATCAAAGAGGTTGGAACCCTGGATGCCATGAAGCAGAAATATCCGGAGGCTGAGTTTGTAGACGCACACGGCGGTGTCATCATGCCGGGTCTTATCAACGCGCATACCCATATCTATTCCGGACTGGCAAGAGGTCTTTCCATCGTGGGAAACAATCCGACAAATTTCCTGGAAGTTCTGGAAGGAACCTGGTGGGCAATTGACCGTCAGCTTGATCTGGACGGAACCAGAGCCTGCGCATGGGCTACCGTTTTAGACTGCATCCGTGACGGTGTTACCACCATCTTCGATCACCATGCAAGCTTCTGTGAGATCCCGGGATCCCTGTTTGCGATCCGCGATGTCGTGAAAGAAGCAGGAATCCGTTCCTGTCTCTGCTACGAGGTTTCCGAGCGTGACGGCGAAGAGAAGACCGCACAGAGCATCAAGGAGAACGCAGACTTCGCAAAGTGGGCCAAAGATGCAGATGACAGCATGATCAAGGCTATGTTTGGCGGACACGCGCTCTTTACGATCTCAGACAAGACCTTCGAGAAGATGGTAGAGGCAAACAATGGCATGACCGGTTTCCATATCCATGTAGCTGAGGGTATGAATGATGTCTACGACAGTCTGAGAAACTACGGCTGCCGTCCGGTAAACCGTCTGCTGTACAACGGCATTTTGGGAGAGAAGACCCTGCTTGGCCATTGCATTCATATCAGCCCGGCTGAGATGGACATCATCAAAGAGACCGGCACCATGGTGGTCAACAACCCGCAGTCCAACCAGGGCAATGCAGTCGGATGCTCCCCGGTGCTGCAGATGATGGCAAAGGGTATCACCGTTGGTATGGGTACCGATGCTTATACCCACGATATGTTAGAGAGCATGAAGGCATTCTTAACTATCCAGCGTCACAACGCAATGCTGCCGAATGTAGGCTGGTGCGAGGATGTGAAGATGCAGTTTGAAAACAACCGTATCATTGCAGAGAAATATTTCGGCAGAACTCTTGGTATCTTAAAAGAGGGAGCCGCAGCCGACATCATCATCATGGATTACAAACCATTCACTCCGTTCTCTGACGAGAATATTGACGGTCATATGATCTTCGGTATGGAAGGCAAGAATTGCCGTACCACCATCATTAACGGTAAGGTACTTTACAAAGACAGAGAGTTTGTTGGCCTTGATGAGGAGAAGATCAACGCATGGACCATGGAGCAGAGTAAGAAGCTCTGGGGTAAGTTAAATCACAGAGTATACTAATAAAAACCATATAAAAACTATATAAAATGGGAAGCAAGGGTTAAACAAATGGCTTCCGACAGGAGGATAACATGAGCGAAATTATGAGACCAATGTCAATCGGCCATCTGATGCACTGGATCATGTCCGAATACGAGCAGAAAAAGAGCATCTTTGGTATTGAGAAGATTGTAAAGCATGAAAATGGACAGGCACTTCCGATCTACGAAGAGAAGATCGAGTCTCCGTTTGGTCCGGCAGCAGGCCCGAACAGCCAGCTGGCACAGAATATCGTAGCAGCCTATGTGGCTGGCTCCCGTTTCTTCGAGTTAAAGACCGTTCAGGTGATGGATGGCGCTGACCTTGCGGCATGCATCAGCCGTCCGTGTATCATTGCAGGCGATGAGTGCTACAACTGTGAGTGGTCTACCGAGCTGTACGTTCCGCAGGCATTTGCTGAGTACGTGAAAGCATGGGTGGCATGTAAGCTGATCGCGAAAGAGTACAACCTCGGCGATCCGGACGCATTCGTATTCAACATGTCCGTTGGTTATGATCTGGAAGGCATTAAGTCCCCGAAGGTTGACAAGTACATCAACGACATGATCGAGGCAAAAGATACCGAAGTCTTCAAAGAGTGCATCAACTGGGCATTAGAGCATGTGAACGAGTTCAAGAACGTAGATGAGGAGTATATCCGCAGCATCAGCTCCAACGTTTCCAACTCCATCACCGAGTCCACCCTGCACGGCTGCCCGCCTGCAGAGATCGAGCGTATCGCAACCTACCTGATCACCGAGAAGCACTTAAACACCTTCATCAAGTGCAACCCGACTCTGCTTGGTTATGAGTACGCAAGAAAACGTCTGGATGGCCTTGGATTCGATTACATCGCATTCGATGATCATCACTTTGTAGAGGATCTTCAGTGGCCTGACGCAGTTCCGATGCTGCACAGACTGTATGACCTCTGCCAGGAGAAGGGTCTGGAGTTCGGCGTTAAGATCACCAACACCTTCCCGGTAGACGTAACCAGAAACGAGCTTCCGAGCAACGAGATGTACATGGCAGGACGCGCGCTGTTCCCATTAAGTATCCATGTAGCACGCCTTCTGACCGATGAGTTCCAGGGCAAGCTGCGTATCTCCTACTCTGGCGGCGCAACCATCGAGAATATCAAAGAGCTGTTCGACGCAGGCATCTGGCCGATCACCATGGCTACCAACATCTTAAAGCCGGGCGGCTATCAGAGAATGAGCCAGATCGCAGACGAACTCATGGAGTGCGGCAGCGAGCGCTTCTCCGGCGTAAACGTAGCAGCACTGGCAGCCATCGATGACGGCGTAGAGGCAAAGGCTATGTACAGAAAGCCTGTAAAACCGCTTCCGGAGCGCCATGTAGATAAGAAGCTTCCGCTGTTCGACTGCTTCAACGCACCTTGCCGAAGCGGCTGCCCGATCGAGCAGGATATCCCGGCTTACTTACAGGCTATGGTAGACGGCGATGCAAAGAAAGCACTCGAGATCATCTTAGAGCGCAACCCGCTTCCGTTCATCACCGGTACCATCTGCCCGCATCACTGTGGCGATAAGTGTATGAGAAACTACTATGAGGATACTCTGCACATCCGTGAGACCAAGCTGGCAGCAGCAAGCCAGGCTTACAACGAGATCCTTCCGGCTCTGAAGGCTGATGGCAGCGTAGCTGGCAAGAAGGTTGCTATTATCGGCGGCGGTCCTGCAGGTCTGGCAGCAGCTACCTTCCTGTCCCGCGCGGGCGTAGCAGTAACCGTATTTGAGCGTAAGGAACAGCTGGGCGGCGTAGTGCGCAACGTGATTCCGGAGTTCCGTATTTCCGCAGATTCCATCGACAAGGATGTAGAGCTGTGCAAGGCTTACGGCGCAGAATTCAGACTTGGCACAGAGGTTACCTCTGTGAAAGCATTAAAGGCAGAAGGCTACACCGATGTCATCGTTTCCATCGGCGCATGGAAGCCGGGCAGATCCCCGTTAGCATACGGCGAAGTAACTGATGCTCTGGAGTTCTTAATGGAGGCTAAGAAGAACGGCGCTTCCATGAACATCGGCAAGGATGTTGTAGTTCTGGGCGGCGGTAACACCGCCATGGACGTTGCAAGAGCAGCAAAACGTATCCCGGGTGTTGAGCATGTACGCCTGATCTACCGCAGAACCAAACGCTACATGCCGGCAGATGAGGAAGAGTTACAGCTGGCAATTGAGGATGGCGTAGAATTCTTAGAGCTTCTGGCTCCGGTTGGCGCAGAGAACGGAACACTGAAATGTTCTGTTATGGAGCTTGGCGCTCCGGATGCTTCTGGCAGAAGATCTCCGGTAGACACCGGCAGAACCGAGGAATATCCGGCAGACACCATCATCGCAGCAATCGGTGAGACCATCGATACCACTCTGTACGCAGAGCTTGGCGTTGAGATGGATGCAAAGGGCCGTCCGGTTGTAGACGCAAACATGATGACCACCGAGGCCGGTGTTTACGCAGTGGGCGATTCCAGAAGAGGACCGGCTACCGTCGTTGAGGCAATCGCAGATTCTGCGAAGGCTGCAGCAGCAATCGCAGGCATCAGCTACGACAAGTACGCAGAAGAGAACGTTGCAGCAGACGAGAAGCTCTACACTGTCAAGAAGGGTGTTCAGAGCAGAGACACCTCCAAGACTCCGGATGACCGCTGCTTAGGCTGTCCGACTGTATGTGAGGTATGTACCGATGTCTGCCCGAACCGCGCAAATGTGGCAATCCACGTACCGGGCAAGTGCAAAGCACAGATCATCCATGTAGACGGCATGTGTAACGAGTGCGGCAACTGTGAAGTGTTCTGTCCGTATAAGGGAGGAAGACCTTACAAAGATAAATTTACTTTATACTGGACTGAGGAAGATTTCCTTGACAGCACCAATGAGGGCTTCCTGCCGTTAGAAGGCACCCAGGTCAAGGTTCGTCTGGACGGCAAGGTTGAGACTGTTGACGTTGCCGGTGAGACTGATCTGTCTGCTGATGCCGTTGCAGTGATCCGCACCGTATTAAAGGATTACGCATATCTGATCCATTAAGGGTTAACATCCCGCGGCTGTCTGTGCAGCATGGCAGCAGCCGCGTGGTCATAAAAGGAGTTAGGGATTTCACATGAAAAGAAAGAAAAACATTGCGGTCGTTCATTGCTCCGGTGGGGCAAAACAAAACGAGGGGATCGATTTTGCCGCATTACCGAAGGACTGTAACCAGATCCTGGAACAGTATCCGGACGGGATCCACAGCTGCAGCTACGGCTGTCTGGGCGGCGGAAGCTGCGTGGCTGCCTGCAAGCTGCACGCTCTCACCATCAACGAGAAGGGGGTCGCTGAGGTTGACAGGGATCAATGTGTCGGATGCGGACTCTGTGTAAAAGCATGTCCGAAGCATCTGATCAGTCTGGAAGCACCGGAGGGAACTATTCAGCCAAAATGTTCCAATGAGCAGAAGGCCGCAGATGCAGGAAAGGCCTGCACATCCAGCTGTATCGGCTGTAAGATCTGTGAAAAATATTGTCCGTCCGATGCCATCCATGTGATTGATTTTCATGCAGTCATCGACCGGGAAAAATGTGTGGCGTGCGGTATGTGCGCAACTAAATGTCCGCGTGGTGTCATCCGTGATGCGGACGGAATTTATACAACCGGTTTCTAAAACATTAATCCGCCGCGGACGTGCAAGTTCGCGGCTTGCGGCGGATTCAGAAAGAATTGTTGTCTGTGACAGCCTGCACAGAGCAGTGGCTTTGGGAAAATGATGCAGACAGCAAAGGAGAAGGAGAAGGATAATGGGAGAAGTTTTTGAGTTTACAGTAAACGGCCAGGTGCAGCGCACCGAAGAGGACAAGCCGCTGCTCCGTTATCTGCGTGATGATCTGAAGCTGTATTCCGTAAAAGATGGCTGCAGCGAGGGTGCCTGTGGTACCTGTACGATCGTGGTAGATGGCAAGGCGATCAAGTCCTGTGTGCTGACCACAAAAAGAGCTGTTGGAAGAAACATTCTGACAGTGGAGGGTTTAAGTGATGAGTGGAAGGATGCGTTTGTGTATGCATTCGGAGCAGTCGGAGCCGTTCAGTGTGGTTTCTGTATTCCGGGCATGGTGATGGCCGGAACGGCATTATTGCAGAACAATTTAAATCCGACGGAAGAAGATGTGAAATACGCGCTGCGCGGAAATATCTGCCGTTGTACCGGATACAAGAAAATTATTGAAGGAATCCTGCTGACAGCGAAGATCCTGCGCGGCGAGGCTTCCGTCGATGAGGATCTGGAGAAGGGAGATCTGTACGGGGTTGGCCAGAAAGCATTCCGTGTGGATGTCCGCAAGAAGGTATTAGGCTTTGGCAAATACCCGGATGATATCGAGCTGGATGGTATGGCTTACGTTTCCGCAGTGCGCAGCAAATATCCGAGAGCCCGTGTCCTGAAGATTGATGCGTCCAAGGCCGAGGCTCTGCCTGGAGTTTTGGGTGTTCTGACTGCAGCAGATGTACCGAACAACAAAGTCGGACACATTCAGCAGGACTGGGATGTGATGATCGCCGAGGGCGATATCACCCGTTGTGTCGGTGATGCTATCTGTCTGGTTGTTGCCGAGACCGAGGATATTTTAAATAAAGCAAAGAAACTGGTCAAAATTGATTATGAGGAGCTGGAGCCGGTAAGAGGCATTGCGGAGGCAAAGAGAGAAGATGCTCCGAAGGTTCATTCCAAAGGAAATCTTTGCCAGACCCGACATGTGGTGCGAGGCGATGCGGCAAAGGCACTGGCTGAGTCCAAATACACTGTTACAAATTCTTTCCGTACTCCGTTTACGGAGCATGCGTTCCTGGAACCGGAATGTGCGGTAGCATTCCCGTACAAGGATGGCGTTAAGATCTTAAGTACGGACCAGGGTGCTTATGATACCAGAAAAGAGACAGCGATCATGTTTGGCTGGGATCCGGAGCGCGTTGTGGTGGAAAACCAGCTCATCGGCGGTGGCTTTGGCGGAAAAGAGGATGTTTCCGTACAGCATATCGCAGCATTGGCAGCCTGGAAGTATCAGGTTCCGGTCAAGGCAAAATTCAGCCGTCAGGAATCCTTATATTTCCATCCGAAACGCCATGCAATGGAAGGAACCTTTACACTGGGCTGTGATGAGAATGGTATCTTTACCGGTCTGGATTGTGAGATCAACTTTGATACCGGTGCATACGCATCCCTCTGCGGACCGGTTCTGGAGCGTGCATGTACCCATTCTGTAGGACCATACTGCTACCAGAATACCGACATCCGTGGCTATGGCTACTATACCAATAATCCGCCGGCCGGTGCGTTCCGCGGCTTTGGTGTATGTCAGAGTGAGTTCGCACTGGAATCTCTGATCAATGTTCTGGCTGAGAAGGTTGGTATCACTCCGTGGGAAATCCGTTACCGCAACGCCATTGAGCCGGGCAAGGTGCTTCCGAACGGCCAGATCGCAGACTGCTCTACGGCACTCAAGGAAACTCTGGAAGCAGTCAAAGAAGTTTATGAGCAGAATATGGATCATGCCGGAATTGCCTGTGCCATGAAGAATGCCGGAGTCGGTGTAGGTCTTCCGGACAAGGGACGCGCGAAACTTGTCATTGAAGATGGTTGCTGCGTGATCTACTGCGCGGCATCCGATATCGGACAGGGCTGTCTGACGGTATTCTGCCAGGTTGTATCTGAGACTACCGGGCTGCCGCTCTCCAAAATCCGCAACGCAGTGGCAAATACCGAGAATGCACCGGACTCCGGTACGACATCCGGTTCCCGTCAGACCCTGCTTTCCGGCGAGGCGATCCGTGGTGCTTCCACACTGTTGAAAGAGGCCATGGATGAGGTTGGCGGAGACTTAAGCAAGCTGGAAGGCCGCGACTTCTTCTACGAGTACTTTGAGCCGACCGATAAGCTTGGTGCAGATGTACCGTTCCCGAAGAGCCATATCGCCTACGGTTATGCAACCCATGTTGTTATTCTGGATAACGATGGCAAAGTCAAAGAGGTTTACGCAGCACATGATTCCGGCAAGGTTGTGAATCCGATCTCCATTCAGGGACAGATCGAGGGCGGTGTGCTCATGGGTATGGGCTATGCGCTGACTGAGGACTGGCCGTTGAAAGACTGCGTTCCGCAGGCAAAATACGGAACCCTGGGGCTTTTGCGTTCTACACAGATTCCGGACATCCATGCCATCTATGTTGAGAAGGATGAACTTCTTGGTGTGGCATACGGCGCGAAGGGAATCGGCGAGATCGCGACCATCCCGACTGCACCGGCTATCCAGGGTGCTTACTATGCAATGGACAGAAAGTTCCGTACTTCCCTTCCACTGGAAGATACGTTCTACAGAAAGAAGAAGGGCTAAGCAACTTAATAATAGGAAAAAACAGATTTTTACACATTCTGGTTTCGTGACAGATAAACAAAATGAGAAAAAAATTAAAAAAAGTTTTGTACATACTTGACATAATGGCAGAATGTGTTATGATATCTATAGAAGCAAACAAAAAGTTTGGAGAAATACAAAAAGTTTGTTAGGAGAAGAGAGAATGGAGAAAATTCTTTGGGCATTAAACAAGATGCCAAAAAGCGATGACAAGTGCCTGCCGGTTATGAGCCTTGAAAACATCAAACAGGCACGTGAGTTCCACAAGAGTTTCCCGCAGTATACCATCACCCCGCTTGCGAAGCTGGACGGTATGGCAGAGGGACTTGGCCTTGGCGGTCTGTTTGTAAAAGACGAGAGCTATCGTTTTGGTCTTAATGCATTTAAGGTGCTTGGCGGTTCTTTCGCAATGGCACGCTACATCGCAAGTGAGATGGGACGCGATGTGTCCGAGATGACATATGATTATCTGACCAGCGAGAAATTCCGTGAGGAGTTCGGTCAGGCAACCTTCTTCACTGCTACTGACGGCAACCACGGCAGAGGTGTTGCATGGGCAGCAAACAAGCTGGGCCAGAAGGCTGTTGTACATATGCCGAAGGGCAGTACCAAGACCCGTTTTGACAACATCGCAAAAGAGGGCGCAAAGGTTACCATCGAGGAAGTAAACTACGACGACTGCGTACGTATGGCAGCAGCTGAGGCTGAGGCAACCCCGCATGGTGTTGTTGTTCAGGATACTGCATGGGAAGGTTACGAGGAAATTCCGGCATGGATCATGCAGGGCTACGGAAGTATGGCTGGTGAGGCTGCTGAGCAGCTGCGCGAGGTTTCTGTGAACCGCCCGACCCACGTATTCGTTCAGGCTGGTGTGGGAAGCCTTGCAGGCGCAGTAGTTGGTTATTTCACCAACCTGTACCCGGAGAATCCGCCGAAATTCGTTGTTATGGAAGCTGGCGCTGCGGCCTGCCTGTATAAGGGCGCTGTTGCGGGAGACGGTGATCCGCGTATCGTCGGTGGTGATCTTCAGACTATCATGGCCGGACTTGCATGCGGCGAGCCGAACATCATTGGCTGGGATATCTTAAGAAACCATGTATCCGCATTCGTTTCCTGCCCGGACTGGGTAGCAGCAAAGGGTATGAGAATGCTGGCAGCTCCGGTTAAGGGTGATCCGAAGGTAATTTCCGGTGAGTCCGGAGCAGTTGGTATGGGTGTGATCTCCACCATCATGGAGGATGATGAATACAAAGAGCTGCGTGACGCTTTAGAGCTGAACCGCGACAGTAAGGTTCTGATGTTCTCCACCGAGGGTGATACCGATCCGGACAAGTACAAAAAGATCGTCTGGGGCGGCGAATATCCGACCGTATAATCCAAAGAAATCACTTCATTACGAACTACAAACAAGAACATATATAATCCAGGAGGGTAAAACAATGGGACTTGATTTTGAAAAGATCAAACAGGCAGCAGAGGGTTATCGCGCAGATATGACTGCGTTCTTAAGAGCAATGATCTCTCATCCGAGCGAGAGCTGCGAGGAGAAAGAGGTAGTAGCATGCATCAAAGCTGAGATGGAGAAGTTAAACTTCGATAAAGTAGAGGTGGACGGTCTTGGCAACGTGATCGGCTGGATGGGCGAAGGCGACAAGATCATCGCAATCGACTCTCACATCGATACTGTTGGTATCGGTAACATCAACAACTGGGAAGCTGATCCGTACGAAGGCTATGAGACCGACGAGATCATCTACGGCCGCGGCGGTTCCGACCAGGAAGGCGGTATGGCAAGTGCTGTTTACGGCGCAAAGATCATGAAGGATTTAAACCTCATTCCGGAGGGCTACAAGATCATGATCGTTGGTTCTGTACAGGAAGAGGACTGCGATGGTATGTGCTGGCAGTACATCTACAATAAAGATAAAATCGTTCCGGAGTTCGTAATCTCTACCGAGCCGACCGATGGCGGTATCTACCGCGGACATCGCGGACGTATGGAGATCCGTGTAGACGTGAAGGGCGTTTCCTGCCATGGTTCCGCACCGGAGCGTGGTTCTAACGCAATCTACAAGATGGCAGATATCATTGCTGATGTTCGTTCCCTGAACAACAACGGCTGTGACGAAGATACCGATATCAAGGGCCTTGTTAAGATGCTGAGCCCGAAATACAATCCGGAGCACTACGAGGATGCTCAGTTCCTTGGAAGAGGTACCTGCACCGTTTCCCAGATTTTCTACACCTCTCCGAGCCGTTGTGCAGTAGCAGACAGCTGTGCAATCTCCATTGACCGTCGTATGACCGCAGGTGAGACCTGGGATTCCTGTCTGGACGAGATCCGTCAGCTGCCGAGCGTTCAGAAGTATGGCGATGACGTTAAGGTTTCCATGTATATGTACGACCGTCCGTCATGGACCGGCGAAGTATACGAGACCGAGTGCTACTTCCCGACCTGGATCAACAAAGAGAATGCAGCTCATGTACAGGCTCTGTACGATGCACACGTAGCTCTGTTCGGCGATCATCGTATGGGACCGGACTCCACCAAAGAGCTTCGTAACCGTCCGCTGATCGATAAGTGGACCTTCTCCACCAACGGTGTTGCTATCCAGGGCCGTTACGGTATTCCGTGCGTAGGCTTTGGCCCGGGTGCTGAGAGCCAGGCTCACGCTCCGAACGAGATCACCTACAAAGATGACCTTGTAAGATGCGCAGCTATGTATGTAGCAGCAGCAAACCTGTACGACGGTTCCAAGAAGACCGATGATATTTCCCAGTTCCGTGCAGGCAAGACCAACAACGATATTAAATAATCATCAGACAATATTTCAGTAGCCGGCAGATCAGTGCGGTGAGCGCTGGTCTGCATCAAAAATAATAATTTCTTAAATGAAAGAAGGAGATCAACATGGATAAAGTATTACAGGGTTACATTGACAAACTGAACAAACTGAACTTCAAAGATATGTACGAGGGCGATTTCTTCCTGACCTGGGAGAAGACCGATGATGAGATCGAGGCTGTTTTCACCGTAGCTGACGCTCTGCGTTACATGAGAGAGCATAACATCTCCACCAAGGTATTTGAGTCCGGCCTGGGCATCTCCCTGTTCCGTGATAACTCTACCCGTACCCGTTTCTCTTTCGCATCTGCTTGTAACTTGCTTGGTCTTGAGGTTCAGGATCTTGACGAGGGCAAGAGCCAGATCGCTCATGGTGAGACCGTTCGTGAGACCGCTAACATGATCTCTTTCATGGCTGACGTTATCGGTATCCGTGATGATATGTACATTGGCAAAGGTAACAAGTACATGCACGACGTAGTAGACGCTGTAACCGAGGGACACAAGGACGGCGTTCTGGAGCAGAAACCTACTCTGGTTAACTTACAGTGTGATATCGACCATCCGACCCAGTGTATGGCTGATATGCTTCACATCATCAACACCTTCGGCGGCGTTGAGAACTTAAAGGGTAAGAAAGTAGCTATGACCTGGGCTTACTCCCCGAGCTACGGCAAACCGCTTTCCGTACCGCAGGGTGTTATCGGCCTGATGACCAGATTCGGTATGGACGTTGTTCTGGCTCATCCGGAAGGATATGAGGTAATGCCGGAGGTTGAGGAAGTTGCACGTAAGAACGCAGAGAAGACCGGCGGCAGCTTCACCAAGACCCATTCCATGGCAGAGGCATTCAAGGATGCTGATATCGTATATCCGAAGAGCTGGGCTCCGTTCGCAGCTATGGAGAAGAGAACCAACCTGTACGCTGAGGGCGATACCGACGGTATCAAGGCTCTGGAGAAAGAGCTGCTTGCTCAGAACGCAGAGCACAAAGACTGGTGCTGCACCGAAGAGTTAATGTCCACCACCAAGGATGGCAAGGCTCTGTACCTGCACTGCTTACCGGCTGATATCAACGATGTATCCTGCAAGGACGGCGAGGTTGAGGCTTCCGTATTCGACCGTTATCGTACTCCTCTGTACAAAGAGGCTAGCTACAAGCCGTACATCATCGCAGCTATGATCCTGCTTGCAAAACAGCAGTGCCCGCAGGAGACTCTGGCTAAGCTGGCTGAGAAAGCAACCGAGAGACATATGGCATAATTTGCCTGTTGTCAGAATAATCTGGTAAATTGGGAAATCCCTTTTTATACAACAACCTGCTCAACAAAAGCGGTGGCAGTCCTTAAACGGACTGCCATCACTGCTTCAAAAAGAAAAATGAAAATAGTCCGCGGGGGAAAATCGCAGATCCGGTTTGCACAAGGTGCGAGCAGCAGCGAAAGGCGGACATAGGAGATATTGTTATGGGAAAAAGAATTGTAATCGCCCTTGGCGGTAATGCATTGGGAAATAATCTGCCGGAGCAGATGATCGCGGTGAAGAAAACTGCTTCCGCAATCGTAGATCTGATCGAGGCAGGCAACGAAGTTGTAATCGCACACGGAAATGGACCGCAGGTAGGCATGATCCAGAACGCAATGTCTGAGCTGACCCGTTCCAATCCGGAAAAATACATTCCGTGTCCGCTGTCTGTATGCGTGGCTATGAGTCAGGGCTACATCGGATACGATCTGCAGAATGCGCTGCGTGAGGAAATGCTGGATCGCGGTATTAATACCGGATGCACCACCATTCTGACACAGGTAGAGGTAGATGCGAATGATCCTGCTTTCGAAAATCCGACAAAGCCGATCGGCGCATTTATGACAAAGGAAGAGGCAGACAAGCTGGTCAAAGAGAAAGGATATAAGGTTGTTGAGGACGCAGGACGTGGTTACCGCCGTGTTGTTGCTTCTCCGAAGCCGAAGTCCATCATCGAGATCGACACCATCCGCAGCCTGGTCGAGAATGATTATGTCGTTGTTGCATGTGGCGGCGGCGGTATCCCGGTATTCGTAAGCGGAGGCCATCACTTAAAGGGTGCTGCAGCAGTAATCGATAAAGATTTCGCAGCAGAGAAGCTGGCAGAACAGTTAAACGCAGACTGCCTGATCATTTTAACCGCAGTCGAGAAGGTTGCAGTTCACTTCGGAAAACCGGATCAGGAGTGGCTGTCTGAGCTTACCCCGGAAACGGCACAGAAGTACATCGAGGCTGGCGAGTTCGCACCTGGATCCATGCTTCCGAAGGTACAGGCAGCGGTTGCTTTCGCAGAGTCTGCGCCGGGACGAGAGTCTCTGATCACTCTGCTTGAGAAAGCAAAAGATGGTATCAATGGTCTGACAGGTACTAGAATTCATCAGTAAGCGAATATTGAAAATAAGATAAGCGCAGGAAAACGGCTTGGCTGTTTTCCTGCGCTTAAAGCCATATATAGGAGAAGTTTAAACGATGAAAAAAATAATTAAAAACGGAATGCTCTGCACCGAGAGTGGTGTATATGAAGCCGATCTTCTGCTGGAAGAAGGCGTGATCCGTGAGATCGGAACCGATCTTCAGGATTCCGGGGCCGAAGTAGTAGACGCGAAAGGAAAGTATGTACTTCCGGGCGCTGTGGATATCCACACGCACATGGATCTGGATGTAGGAATTGCCCGTGTCATCGATGATTTCTATACCGGAACCATTGCGGCAGCCTGTGGCGGAACCACATCCATTGTAGATCATATGGCCTTCGGTCCGCAGAACTGCAGTCTGTGGCACCAGGTAAAGGAATACCACAGACTGGCCGATGGAAATGCAGTAGTCGACTATGGATTCCACGGTGTATTCCAGCATGTGAACCCACAGGTCCTGGAAGAAATGGGAGAGATTGCAAAGGAAGAGGGGATCACCAGCTTTAAGGTATATATGACCTACGGCTACGGCCTTGGAGACAGTGATCTGATGCAGATCCTGACCCGGGCAAAGCAGGATGGCATCCTCATTGCGTCCCACTGCGAGAACGACGGCATCGTCAATTACTGGCGGGAAAAATTTGTCAAAGAGGGACATACCCAGGCAAAGTATCATCCGATCAGCCGTCCGGCAGCGGCAGAGGCAGAGGCAGTGAACCGTTTCCTGTATCTGGCCGAGTCCGCAGGAGAGGCACCGGTTTATGTGGTACATTTATCCAGTAAGCAGGGCCTGATGGAGGTACGCCGCGCGAAACGCCGTGGTCAGAAGCATTTTGGCGTGGAGACCTGCCCGCAGTACCTGTTTATGACAGATGACCGTTACGCAGACGATCAGGAGGGCTTAAAGGCCATTATGGCACCGCCGCTTCGAAAGAAGGATGATAACGAAGCACTCTGGCAGGCCCTGGAGAACGGAGAGCTGGATGCAGTCGCAACCGATCATTGTCCATTCACCTTTGCAAAGCAGAAACAGCAGGGCGCGAAAGACTTTACCCAGTGCCCGAGCGGAGCGCCGGGCGTGGAGGAGCGCCTGCCGCTTATGTTCTCTGAGGCGGTGAAGGGAGAGCATCTGACCATTCCGCAGGTGGTACATTACCTGTGCACAAACCCGGCAAAGATTGCCGGACTGTATCCGAAGAAGGGAACAATCCAGACCGGTTCCGATGCAGACCTGGTACTCATCGATCCGAAGAAGGAATGGACTATCACCACAGAGAAGATGCACGGAAACGCAGATTATACCTGCTACGAGGGCACGAAGGTGACAGGCGCGATCGAGAAGGTATTTCTGCGTGGAAGAGAGATCGTTACGGATGGAAATTTTGTGGGAACACGCGGCGAGGGCCAGTATTTAAAACGAGGAAAGAGCTCTTTGGCAGAGTAATATGAAATTGGAGTCAGACTCCGGCAGCGGCAGATGGCCTGGCAGACAGAACAGAAAGCGGGCCGGGGATGAAAGAAAGGAAGCAAAAGAACATGCAGAATACGGATGCAGTGGCATGGACAAAGAAATTAGTTGGCATCGAGAGCACAAATCCGGGCAAAGAAGAGTATGAGATTGCCGGATTTCTAGAGCAGGAAATCCGGGCGGCGCTCCCGGAGCGCGGCGAACTGAAAAAAGATTATACCAGGGAGGGACGTCCGGTTCTGCTGGCAGTCCTTCCGGGTGAGACAAAGGAAGAAATGGTGTTGATCTGTCATATGGATACCGTTCCGGTTGCCGGAGGCTGGACAAAGAATCCTCTGGGCGAGGACGGGGAGAACGGCCGATTTTTCGGCCGCGGTTCCTGCGACATGAAATCAGGTCTTGCCTGCGCACTGTGTGCGTTTCTGGAAGCTGCGGCACAGATGAAGGAAAACGGCAAGGCTCCGAAACGTACCTTAAAGTGGATCGGGACCTCTGATGAAGAGGGAGATATGACCGGCGCGGAACGAGTGATCGAGCTTGGCTGGGTCACAAAAGACAGCCTGGTGATGGATACGGAGCCGACCGACGGCGAGATCCAGACTGCCCACAAGGGACGCTATTGGTTTGAGGTGACTATGCACGGAAAAGCAGCTCACGCCAGCCGCCCGGAGCAGGGCATGGATGCCATTGCCGGCATGGCTTATATGCTGGCATCTGCCCGCAATCGTGTGAAAGAGTTGAAGGAAGATGCGTTTCTGGGTAAGTCTACCATTGTCTTTGGTGAGATCCAGGGAGGCGTCCACCCGTACCAGGTTCCGGCAGAGTGCAAAGTATCAGTGGATATGCGCGTGGTACCGCCATATCATATCGAAGATGTGAAGACACTGCTGGAAGCTGCAGCAGAAGACGCGGCAAAGGAAATTCCGGGTCTGAAAGCAGAAATCCGGATCACAGGAAACCGTCCGCCTATCGCACACCACGAGGATGCTGAGATGCTCTCCCGTATCAGGACAGCTGTTGAGCAGGAAACTGGAAAAGTACCGGTGGTTTCCGCATTTCCGGGCTACACTGATACGGCCGTGATTGCCGGAACTACCGGAAACTGTAACTGTCTTTCTTATGGACCGGGTACCCTGGCCATGGCCCACAAAGCGGATGAGTACGTGGATGAGGCAGATATCCGCCGATGTCAGAAGGTATATGAGACCCTGTTAAAAGAATGGCTGTGGATGTAATTTACGGATTTAACAGTTGGACGGAACAGATCTGTCTGTGCTATGATAAGAAAGGCTGGATTTCAGGAAAGGAGAAATTATGGCAGGAGGTTTATTTTGCAGCAGCGGCGGCTGCACGGCGAAGCTGGGCCCGGATATTCTGGAACGGGTCTTAAGCCGGATTGAGCGCGGTGCGGCCGACCCGAATCTGCTGGTGGGCTTTGACAGCAGTGACGATGCGGCAGTCTATCGTGTCAGTGATGAGGTGGCTGTGGTGCAGACGCTGGATTTCTTTCCGCCGATGCTGGAGGATCCCTATGTGTTTGGCCAGATTGCGGCAACAAATGCGCTGAGTGATGTGTATGCCATGGGAGGAGAGGTCATCAGTGCATTGAATATTGTGTGTTTTCCGCAGGATGAAGATCTGAATGTTCTCGGTGAAATCATGCGGGGCGGTTCGGAAAAGGTGGTGGAGGCCGGAGCTGTACTTTGCGGCGGTCATTCCATCAACGATAAGGATGTGAAGTACGGACTTTCCGTAAACGGTGTTGTGCATCCGGACCGGATCTACAAAAATAACGGCGGCCAGGCAGGAGATGTGCTGATCCTGACCAAGAAGCTCGGGGTCGGCATCATGAACACTGCAAACCGGGTGGGAGCGGCTTCCAAAGAGGCAATGGCAGAAGCCATCACATCCATGACTACGTTGAACAAGTATGCGGCGGCTATCTCAAAAAAGTATACGGTGCATGCCTGTACTGATGTGACCGGATTCAGCTTTCTGGGACATCTGCATGAAATGCTGGATAAGCGCCTCTGGGCGGTGGTGGATACCCTGAGTATGCCATATATCAAGGAAGCCTATACCCATGCGGAGAATTTTATGATCACGGCGGCCGGACAGCGCAACCGCAACCACGTTGGAACATTTGTTGATTTTAAGGGTATTCCGTTCCCACTTGAGGAGATTTTATTTGATCCGCAGACCTCGGGAGGGCTGCTTTTTGCAGTGCCCCAGGAGGAAGGCAAAGCGTTCCGGCAGGAATTAAAAGAGGCCGGACTTCCGGCCCAGATCGTGGGACGGCTCATAAAACAAGGGGATGCCGGATTTCAGAAGGAAATCACTGTGCTGTAAAAATGTAAATGGATCAGGAAAGAGAGGAAACTAGTATGATAACAGTAGATGCAAGGGGCGAAATCTGCCCGATTCCGTTAATCAAGGCAAAAGAGGCAATCAAGAACTTAAACGGAGCCGGAACTGTAGAGGTTTTCGTTGATAACGAGATCGCAGTCCAGAACCTGAAGAAGATGGCGGTTCAGATGGGCTACGGCGTGGAGGCCTCCAAAGAGGAAGAAAAGACCTGGAAGGTGGTTCTTCATGTGAGCGGACAGGAAAAATCAGCAGAGGAGATCCCTGCAGACCAGTGCCTGGTTCCGGCAAAGAAAAAAACGGTGGTTGCTGTTACAGCAGATCATATGGGAGATGGCAATGAGGAGCTTGGCAAGGTTCTGATCAAAGGCTTCTTATTTGCCCAGACCCAGCTGGAAACTCTGCCGGATACCATTTTATTCTACAATGGCGGCGCAAAGCTGACCTGTGAGGGTTCTGACTCCATCGAGGATTTAAAGAAGCTGGAAGAGGCCGGTGTGCAGATCCTGACCTGCGGTACCTGCTTAAATTACTACGGACTGACTGAGAAATTAAAAGTCGGCGGTGTTACCAATATGTATGTGATCGCACAGACCATGGCTGAAGCAGACCTGGTTGTGCGGCCATGATTTATCTGGACAATGCGGCCACCTCTCTGCATAAGCCTAAGACAGTTGCCGATGCCGTTTATCAGACTCTGGTTTCCGGGAGCGTAGGCAACGCGGCAAGGGGAAGCAATGAGGCGTCCCTGCAGGCATTGCGTCTGGCTGTAGAGACCAGGAGCCGCCTGGGAGAACTGTTTGGCTATCCGCATCCGAACCAGGTGGCATTTTCCATGAATGCCACCGACAGCCTGAATATGGCAATTGAGGGACTACTTGAGCCGGGAGACCATGTGATCACTACCCAAATGGAGCATAATTCCGTGCTGCGTCCTTTGTATCGGAAGGAAAAAGAAGGGGTAGACCTGACCATCATCCCCTGTGATGAAAAGGGGAGAATGTGTCTGGATGTTCTGGCAGCCAGTATCCGGCCGGATACCAAAGCGCTGGTCTGTACCCATGCGTCAAATCTGACCGGCAATGTCAATGATCTGGAAAAACTGGGGGCTTTGTGCCGGGAAAACGGCACGTTGTTTCTGGTAGATGCGGCGCAGTCAGCAGGTCTTCTGCCAATTGATATGGAACAGATGCACATCGATGTGCTGTGTTTTTCCGGGCATAAAGGCCTTCTGGGACCGCAGGGCATGGGCGGCATCTGCGTGCGTGAAGGTGTGAAGATAAAGCCATTTCGTGTTGGAGGAACCGGAATCCGCACCTTTGATCGAGAACAGCCTGATGAGATGCCAACCCTGTTAGAGGCCGGAACCTTAAATATGCCCGGAATCGCAGGACTCCGGGCCGGGGTGGAATACATTCTGGACAAAGGAACCGATGCGATCTGGCGGCAGGCAGACGCATATGCGAGCGCATTTTATGAAGGCGTAAAGAATTTACCGGGAGTCCGCTTATATGGTGACTTTGACGCGGCGGTCCGGACACCTGTGGTGACACTGAATCTGAAGGATTATGACTCCGCTGCCGTCGGTGACGAGCTGATGCAGCGGTTTGATATTGCGGTCCGCTCAGGAGGCCACTGCGCGCCGCTGATGCATCATGCACTTGGAACAGGAACGCAGGGAGCTGTGCGCTTCAGCTTTTCTCATTTTAATACCATGGAAGAAGTGCAGGAGGCTGTAAAAGCTATGCGGATCCTGGCCTGGGAGGGATAAGATGCTGAAAAAAGAACTTCGCCTGATCATCACATTCCGGGATACGGTCATGGCCATCCGTATGGAGAAGGCCATGAAGGAAGCCGGGCTTCCGGGCCGGATCATCCCACTTCCAGGTGCCATCTCCGCAGGCTGCGGACTATGCTTTATGGCACCGGTAGAGACGAGAAAAGTGCTGGAACAGGAAATGAAAAGGCAGGATATAATATGGGAACTGATCACAGAGATCATGCTGTAAAAATTGCCGCGGTGCTGCTTGCGGCGCTGCTCTCAGGCGGCTGCAGTCATGCTTCGTATGAGAAGATCACAGCTGCGGAGACGGTCGCGGAAACTGCGTCAGATATTGTGCTGGAGACGGAATCTGAAACAGAATTCAAAACAGGATCTGAAACAGGATCTGAAACAGAACCTGAAACAGACCGGTTAGAAGAAAACCCTAAAGCTTCTGATTCTGTGGAGCCGGCAGACGGTTCCATGACCATCCTGTTTTCCGGCGATGTACTTCTGTCTGACCATATTTTAAACGCGTACAGCCGGGCGGGCGGAATCTCAGGAGTGCTGGATCAGGGGTATTTGAGCGCAATCCAGTCTGCTGATTATTTTGCAGTCAACGAGGAATTTCCGTTCAGCAGCCGCGGCACCCAGGCACCGGACAAGCAATATACGTTCCGGCTGGCACCGGAAAAAGTTTCCCTGTTCAAAGAGATGGGGATTGATGCGGTGACGCTGGCGAACAACCATGCGCTGGATTATGGAACGGATGCACTGCTGGATACCTGTGAAATCCTGGACCAGGCAGGTATTTTGCATACCGGAGCCGGAAAAGATCTGGATACGGCGAAACAGCCGGTCCTGTTTGAGAAAAACGGACAGCGGGTGGCGCTGATCGGGGCAACCCGTGTGATCCCGAAGGCAGACTGGGCGGCCACAAAGGGCCATCCCGGAATGCTTTCTTCTTATGAGGTTTCGGTGGAGCCGCTGCTTGCACAGATTGCGGAGTGCCATGCCTCAGGAGATAAGGTTGTGGTTCTGATCCACTGGGGGATTGAGCGCGATGAGATGCCCCAGGAGTATCAGAGGGCACTGGCCAGACGTTATATCGATGCAGGAGCAGATCTGGTCATCGGAAGCCATCCGCATGTGCTGCAGGGCATCGAGTATTATAAAGGAAAGCCGATCTTTTACAGCCTGGGCAATTTTGTCTTTGGAAGCTCGATTCCGAAGACCATGCTGGTACAGGCTGCATTTACCGGAGACAGTCTGTCATTACAGCTGATTCCGGGAACTTCATCCGGCGGTTATACCCGCATGCTGACTGATGCAGAATCAAAAACGCAGTTTTATCAGTATTTGGAGGGGATTTCTTTTGGAGTCTCTGTGGGAGAAGACGGTATCGTCAGTCCGCAGCCCTGAGTTACGCCCCGTTCTTTGAAGCGCCTGGTGAGCGAGTTGAGCACCAGGCGCTTATTTGCGCTCCAGAGCGGCGCGATCAGCAGAGCTTTCGGCCCGTCTCCGGTGATGCGGTGAATGACCAGCTCCGGCGGAAGCAGGGACACACAGTCGATGACCAGATCAAGATATTCCTCCATGGTCATGACAGGAAAAGGATGCTGTTCATAAACCGTTGCCAGATCCGTGCCTTTTAAGACATGGAGCAGCTGCAGCTTGATGCCCTGGATATCCTGCTTTGCCAGATAGCGCACGGTCTCTAACATCTTCTCACGGTTTTCGCCGGGGAGTCCCAGGATCACGTGGACAATGGTGTCCAGCCTTCGCGCACGAAGCCGGGATAATGCGTCGGTGAAGGTGGAGAGCGGATAGCCGCGGCGGATAAAGACGGCGGTATCCTCATGGATGGTCTGCAGTCCCAGCTCAAGCCAGACCGGCTTTTCCCGGTTTACGCGGGCACACAGATCCAGCACCTCGTCCGGCAGACAGTCCGGCCTTGTGCCGATGGACAGTGCTACAATCTTGGGGTGACGGATGGCGGCGGTAAACAGTGCTTCCAGGTAAGAGAGCGGTGCGTAGGTGTTGGTATAGGACTGGAAGTAGGCAATGTAGGCATCCGGTGCGGAACCCATTTTGCGTTTGACACGGGAGATAGCTTCTTCAATCTGCTCATGGACCGCGGTGGTAATCAGGGATGCCTCGTTTTGAGCAGAACAGTCGGTTTTTAGATTCAGTGATACCGCAAAATCTCCGGAACCGCCCTCACTGCAGAAGATACAGCCGCGTGTTCCAAGTGTTCCGTCACGATTTGGACAGGTCATGTGCCCATCCAGGGCAATCTTGTAGACCTTCTGTCCGAAGCGGGATTTCATCTCAAAGTCCAGGGTGTGATAGGGGCTGCCGTTCCAGTTCATGAGTGTGAGTCCTTTCGTATCCGGATATTTCCGGTTTCTTTTCCATACAGTATACCATGCAACCGTAAAAAAACACAGACACACGAAAGAATATTGTATTGTCCGAAAAACATGCGGTGTGATATACTAAAAATATGGATATAATGGAGGAGGTTATCATGAACACAGCAAAAACTTTGGAATTGCTGCAATCAGAGGCAGCATATACCCGCATGTGTGAGTTATACGGAGCAGAAAAAGCGGAGGAGAATATCCGCCGTTATGGGGAACTGGTGAAGAAATTCCGGGAGAACTTTGGAGAGAACGATATTCTTATGTTCAGTTCACCGGGAAGAACGGAGATCAGCGGAAACCATACCGATCATAATCATGGCAAGGTACTGGCTGGAAGCATTAACCTGGATTGTGTGGGAATTGCCGCCAGGAATGAATCCAGCAGGGTAAATATCATCAGTGAGACCTTCCAGCAGAAATTTACCATTGATTTAAACGATCTTCAGCCGAGTGACAAGAAGGCCGGAACCGTAGATCTGGTGAAGGGACTGTTGAAGGGATTTCAGGAATCCGGCTATGAGGTTGGCGGTTTCGATGCTTATATCACTAGCAATGTCATCAGCTCTGCCGGTGTAAGTTCTTCTGCATCCTTTGAGATGCTGCTGTGTTCCATGTTAAACCGGTTCTTCAATGACGGACGCATGGATACCGTTGCTTATGCCCATATCGGAAAATATGCAGAGAATATGTACTGGGACAAGGCTTCCGGCCTTTTGGATCAGATGGCCTGCGCGGTAGGCGGACTTATTACCATTGATTTCCTGGAACCGGCTGCTCCAAAGGTAGAGAAGATTGACTTTGACTTTGCTTCCCGGAATCACAGCCTCATCATCGTGCAGACCGGAAAAGGTCATGCAGACTTAAGTGCGGATTATTCTTCTGTTCCGAATGAGATGAAGAAGGTAGCACAGTTTTTTGGCAAGGAGGTCTGCGCTGAGGTAACGGAGCAGCAGGTCATCGACAATATCCAGGAGGTACGTGCCTTTGCGGGAGACCGTTCCGTGATGCGTGCCCTGCATTTCTTTGAGGAGAACAAGCGGGTCGAGGCAGAGGTTGCAGCTTTAAAAGAGGGACGATTCGAAGATTTTCTGGCCAATATCACGGCATCCGGAAATTCTTCGTGGAAATGGTTGCAGAACTGTTATACCACAGCCAGCGTGCAGGAACAGGGAATTTCCATTGCCCTGGCACTTACAGAGCTGTTCATTGCGGAAAAACAGCGCGGTGCATGCCGTATTCACGGAGGAGGATTTGCTGGCGTGATCATGGCTATGCTGCCAAATGACATCGTGGACGAATACATTGACTATATCGAGCATGCCATGGGAGCAGGAAGTGCATACCGGATGAGTATCCGTCCGTATGGCGCAGTGTGCGTGAATGACATTATCTAAAACTTTCTTTTTTCGTCAATCTGTGATATGATGGCGGGCGGTAGTGATACCGCCCGTTTTTTGTATGATAGGAAATTGCGTCCTATCATACAAAAACGCTCCGCGAGGATGCGCACTCGGTGCAAAGGCAGATGGTTGCCGAAGCAACCGCGCCTCGGCGCGAGAATGTGCCAAGGCACATTCTTTTTTTATTATATTGAGGTATCACTCTGGACGGAAAAGAGGTTTAAGACAGAATTATGAAGCATTACAAAAAGATGATGCTCCTGATCTACGGGGCTTTGCTCTTGATCTGCATTGGAATCGTGTGGCTTCTTGGAGCGCTGAACCGGCAGGGCAATACCGGAAATAACCGGGAATCTACGGTTCAGGAGGACACCTCTCAGGCAGGCGAAACCCAGAATGAAAATGGAGCATCCGGAACCGAGAATGGAGCCGGTTTGGATGAGACCGGTAATGGCCTGGATGAATCAGAAGAGTATGAGGCAGAGCATAACACAAAAGAGACAGAGATAGAAGAGAAGCCTTATGAGCCGCCGACTCTGATGCTGGCTTCTGATCTTCATTATATGAGCAGCACCACCCACGATGACGGAAAAGCTTTCCGGAGCATGGTGGAGCACGATGACGGCAAGCTTGACCAGTACAGTGACGAGATGCTTGATACGCTGGTAGAAACGGCGATCGAGAATCATCCGACGGCTCTGGCCCTGACCGGGGACATCACCTTAAATGGTGAGCGGATCAACCATGAACTGCTGGCTGAGAAGCTGCAGAAGGTTCAGGATGCAGGCATTCCGGTGCTGGTGATTCCCGGCAACCATGATATCCGGAATCAAAACGCAGCCACCTATTTTGGTGAAAAACGGGAAGAGGCAGAGTATCTGGAAACGGGAGATGACTTTTATGAGATCTATCACCGGTTTGGGTATGACCAGTCTCCGAACCGGGATATGGCATCCCTGAGCTATGTGTATCCGCTGGATGCAAAGCACTGGCTTCTGATGCTGGATTCCTGTATTTATGATGACGGAAATCATGTGGAAGGGCGTATCAGCGAGGCAACACTCAAATGGATGGAAGTCCATCTCCGGGTGGCAAAGGAACATGATATTCAGGTGATCGTGCTGGCTCACCACAATTTGCTCCAGGAAAGCCGCCTGTTCACAACTCAGTGTGAAATGGAGAACGGGCCGGAGGTGACGGCACTGCTGGAGGCGTATCAGGTACCGCTTTATATCAGCGGACATCTGCACGTACAGCGGATCCGGGAGCATGTAACAGGTCCGGGACTGGAAGATGTGCAGAATGGTATCCATGAGATCGTGCTGAGTCCGTATTCCTTCCCCGGAAATCAGTACGGTATGCTGAGCTGGGACCTGGACGATACTATGACGTTTGAGACCCGGCATGCGGACGTGGCAGCATGGGCAAAGACACAGGGATCGAAAAATCCGGAATTGCTTAATTTTGCGGACTGGTCTTTACAGTATGGAAAATCTGTGATCCGGGAGCAGGTGAAGCAGACCATTACTCTGGTGCCGGATGATCTGAAGGAAAAGATGGCATCCCTGTATGCAGATCTATACTTCCCCTACTGCCTGGGTGAGGCAGTGCCATGGAGTGATGCAAAGCAGACCTCGGCCTACACTTTGTGGCAGCGCGTGGACCCGAAGGGAAAGAAGTTTAAGGAGATGCAGAGTATGGCAGAGGACAGTCGTGTGGCAAGACAGAGCTGGAACAGTGCCGGCAGTTAAAAACCGGAAAATCATACAATAATAATATTGTAATTGAGCCAGTCAGAATAGTGTTTGTTTTTCAGATGGGAACGAGTTATAGTCTCTCTGGCAGACAGGAGAGATTATGGCCCGTGACTGTGATGGTATTGAACAGTTACGGATTTTTGCAGAATTTGGGGGAGAATTATGGCTACACAGCAGATTGAAGATCCGGTTAAACGTAAGATTGCGGAATACGCACTGATCACCGTGAGCATCTGGATCATGGTCGTTGGAATTTATTTTTTTAAGTTTCCGAATAACTTTTCTTTTGGCGGCGTTACGGGCTTTTCGTCCGTGGTCAGCAGACTGACCGGCATGAATGCCAGTGACTTTACGTTCATAGTGAACACAGGACTTCTGGTCATGGGCTTTTTATTTTTGGGAACCGATGTTGGCATTAAGACGGTATACGCCAGCATGCTGATGTCCTTCAGCTTAAGCGCCCTGGACCGCTTTGTTCCGTTAGCAGGAACCATTACCGACCAGCCGATGCTGGAACTGATCTTTGCAATCTTCCTTCCGGCCGTTGGATCCGCAGTTTTATTTAACATCGGAGCGTCCAGCGGTGGTACCGATATCATTGCCATGATCTTAAAGGCACATTCCAGCATGAATATCGGAACGGCACTTCTGGTGGTGGATATTACCTCTGTGGTTATGTCCTTTTTTGTATTCGGACCGACTACCGGACTGTATTCCTCGCTGGGACTGATGGCGAAGTCCCTGGTAATTGACGGTGTCATCGAGAATATCAACCTTTGTAAATGCTTTCATATCATCTGTGATGATCCGGATCCGATCTGTGATTTCATCATCCGGGAGTTAAACCGCAGTGCCACTGTTTACAAGGCACAGGGCGCTTTTTCCCATCACAGCAAGACCGTTATTATGACAACCATGAAACGCAGTCAGGCCGTGCACCTGCGCAACTACATCAAGAAAGTGGAGCCGACCGCATTCATCCTGATCTCCAACTCCAGTGAGATCATCGGCAAGGGATTTTTAAGTAATTAAATACAGCATGAAAATGAGAAGACCACAGTAGTTTCCGGAAAGAAGCCACGGTGGTTTTCTGGCATATAATAGAGAAAAGAAGAATACTGGAGGAAGGAAGATGGCAGACAACAATCCGCAGCTTCAATCCGTGGATCGGTTTCAGAAAGCATATATAGAACAGGAAAAATATCATGAGAGAAAAGTCAGAACCATAAGAGTCATGATCCTGGTGCTGTTTCTCGCCCTGTGGGAGCTCTGTACAAGACTGGATATGGTGGATGATTTTATATTCAGCTCGCCGTCCAGAGTCTTTTTTTGTTTCCGGAAGATGGTGCTGGATGGCAGCATCTTTTCCCATATCGGCATCACACTGTTCGAAACGATTGTCAGCTTTCTGATTGTTACGATAATCGGAATTTCGGCAGCAGTCCTGCTGTGGTCCAGCCGGAGTGCATCGGAAATCCTGGAGCCGTATCTGGTGATGCTAAACAGCCTTCCAAAGTCCGCTCTGGCTCCTATGCTGATCGTGTGGATGGGAAGTCATGTGCATACCATCATCGCGGCGGCGGTTTCCGTAGCTGTGTTCGGTTCAATCCTGACGCTGCAGTCCGGATTTTCCTCTATGGATCCGGATCAGATCCGGTTGATCTATACTCTTGGAGGAACGAAGAAGGATGTGCTCACAAAGGTATTATTGCCTGGCTCTGTGCCTCTGATCTTGAGCAATATGAAGGTCAATGTGGGACTGTGTCTGGTGGGGGTGATCATCGGAGAATTCCTGGCGGCAAGGAGAGGACTTGGTTATCTTATTATTTATGGCAGCCAGGTTTTTCAGCTGGACTGTGTCGTGCTATCCATCGTGCTTCTGTGTCTTTTTTCTTCCCTGTTTTACCGGATGATTGCCGGAAGGGAATGACACGGCGGGACAGAGGAAGCCCTTTATTTTACAGAAATTAAGGGCTTCCTTTTCTCTGAGTTTGATGTTAAAATATCGGCTGGCATAGTAAAAAGAAAAAATTGTGCATAATTACAAAAAACCGTTTACATTTCATGGTATGTATGTTAATATCATATATGTAATCGGTTTCCTAAAATGGAAGCGAAAGAGGACGTTTTAAATGAATATTAAAGAACTGGCTAAGCGTGCAGGCGTTTCTTCTGCCACAGTCTCAAGAGTGCTGAATAACTCTGGATATGTAAAAGAAGAAACACGAAAAAAGGTGCTGGAAGCGGTGGAGGAATATCATTATGTTCCCAATGCGATCGCGCGGAACCTAAGCATCAATGACAATCCGAGTATTGGCGTGATCATTCCGGATATTGAAAATGAGTTCTTTTTTAAGGCCATCAGCGGAATCGGTGAAATTGCGGACAGCTATCACTACAACATCGTATATTTCGGAACGAATGAGACATTGGGCAAAGAGCATGAGTTTCTGAATGCAGCGATCAGCCAACGCCTGAAGGGCGTGATCATTGCGCCGGTCTCCCAGCTGGATACGGTTACAAAGGACAGTCTGCTCAAGCTGGAAGAATCCGGCATACCGGTTGTCCTTATCGACCGGGATATCCGGGGAGCACGCTTTGATGGGGTGTTTGTTGATAATTTTGGCGGAGCGTATGACGGCGTGGAGGCACTGATCCAGAATGGTCATAAAAAGATCGCTGTGATTGCCGGACCAGGCACTTCGAAGCCCGGAAAAGAGCGGCTTCAGGGTTACCGGCAGGCCATGGAGGATGCAGGGATCCCCGTACGGGAAGAATATGTTGCCTATGGGGATTTCAAGAGTGAGAAAGCCTATGAGTCAACAAAGTATCTGCTTGAACAGCAGGATCCGCCGACAGCAATCTTTTCATCCAACAATGAATCAACACTCGGGTGCTTAAAATATCTGACCGAGAAAGGCATGGTGCCGGGACGGGAGATCGCACTTTTGGGGTTTGATGATATCGAAACACTGAAAGTCATTGATTACAGGCTGTCTGTGGTGGAGCGTGATGCAAGACAACAGGGAATGGAGGCTATGAAGCTTCTCATGGAATGCTTTGCAGACAGTAAGAACCGGCAGCGCGGAAAAAGGATTCTGGTTCCGTATCGGGTCATTCTGCGAGGATCAGAAAAGAGTACGAAAGAAATGTGTATGTAAGATGCACATTTTTCTTTGAAACAATATGTAACCGGTTACATACAGAAGGAGAAATATTTATTATAAAGGAGAGAGTATTATGAACTTAAATCGCATGATCGATCACACAATGTTAAAGGCAGACGCAACAAAGGAAACCATCATCCGTTACTGCAGAGAAGCGAAGGAGCATGAGTTTGCATCTGTCTGCGTAAATACCTGCTTTGTTCCGCTGGTGGCTGACGAGTTAAAGGGCAGTGAAGTAAAGACCTGCTGTGTGGTTGGTTTTCCGTTGGGAGCCATGCTGACGACAGCCAAGGCTTTTGAGGCATCTGAAGCAGTAAAAGCCGGAGCCGATGAAGTGGATATGGTTATCAATATCAGTGCACTGAAAGATAAAGATGATAACTACGTGGAAGATGATATCCGTGCAGTGGTTGAAGCATCCAAAGGCGCAGTTGTAAAAGTGATTATTGAGACCTGCCTCCTTACGGATGAGGAGAAGGTTCGGGCGTGCGAATTATCTGTAAAAGCCGGAGCGGATTTTGTAAAGACTTCAACCGGATTTTCTACCGGTGGTGCTACTGTGGAAGACGTGGCGTTGATGAAAAAGACCGTTGGCGAGCGTGCAAAGGTAAAGGCAAGCGGCGGTATTCGCACACCGGAGGCGGCAAAGGCTCTGGTGGAAGCAGGCGCAGACCGGATCGGTGCCGGAAATGGAATTGTATTGCTGTAGCAGTTTGGGGATAAAAAGGAAAGAAGGAGACAGCTTATGGGGAAGAAAACAGTTGTATTTGGAAGCTTTGTTGTGGATCTGATGGGAAGAACCCCGCATCTTCCGGCGGCAGGGGAAACCGTAAAAGGAACCGTATTCAAAATGGGACCGGGAGGAAAAGGATTCAACCAGGGCGTAGCTGCTCATAAAGCCGGAGCCGATGTGACTATGGTAACAAAGCTTGGCCGGGATACTTTTGCCGACATTGCGTTAAATACTATGAAGGAGCTTGGCATGAAGCAGGACCGGATCCTGTATTCAGATGATACCGAGACCGGCTGTGCGCTGATCATGGTAGATGAAAATACCAGTCAGAACGAGATTGTAGTGATTCTGGGTTCCTGCAATACGATTTCTGATGCGGAGGTAGATTCTCTGGAGGATCTGCTGGATGGCTGTGAATATATGCTGACCCAGCTGGAAACGAATGTATCTTCGGTAGAGCGCATTGTGGATATTGCCTGCAAAAAGGGTGTTAAGGTTATCTTAAATACTGCGCCGGTACAGCCGATCAGTGATGAACTTCTCAGCAAGGTTGATCTGATCACACCGAATGAGGTAGAGGCAGAAATCCTGACCGGTGTGAAGGTTGACAGTGAAGAAGCGGCAGATAAAGCAGCTGAGTGGTTTTTCGGCAAAGGAGTAAAACGAGTGCTGATTACTCTGGGGGGCAGAGGTGTTTACATCAACACCGGAGATAAAAAAGGAATTATCCCGGCTTATAAGGTTAATGCAATTGATACAACAGGTGCTGGAGATGCCTTCAATGGCGGACTTCTGGCGGCACTGGCCGAGGATAAGGATATCTGGGAAGCAGCAGATTTTGCGAATGCGCTGGCTGCATTATCTGTTCAGAAAATCGGAACGACACCATCTATGCCGGTCAGAAGTGAAATCGATGACTTTTTAAATGCACATAAAAAATAGGGGGAAGAAATTATGCTGAAAACTGGAATTTTACATCCGCAGCTGGCAAGAGTGCTCGCGGAACTGCGTCATAAGGATACACTGGTGATCGGAGATGCAGGACTTCCGATCCCGAAAGGGGTGGAGCGCATCGATCTTGGATGGAGACCGGGAGATCCTGCCTATCTGGATGTACTGGAGGAAATCTTAAAATATATTGTGGTTGAAAAAGCTACCTTTGCGGATGAGGCACTCCGTGTAACGCCAGAGTTTCATGAAAAGGCAAAGGCGCTTCTTCCGGCGAAACTTCCGGTGGAGTATATTCCGCATACAGAATTAAAAGCCAGAAGCGCAAACGCGAAAGCAATCATTCTTACGGGAGAGTTTACAGGCTATACTAATGTAATCCTTACTGCAGGCTGCGCTTATTAGTGCAAGAAACCCGAAGGAGGCGGAAAATGGGGGATCGTGTTATATTGCGCCTGGAGGATATTGTTAAGACATTCCCGGGCGTAAAGGCTTTGGATGGGGTAAAGCTTGATGTGAAAGAGGGGGAGGTTCATGCGCTCTGCGGGGAGAACGGAGCCGGCAAATCAACCCTGATGAAGATCATTGCAGGCGCGCAGGGCTATACCTCCGGTCATATGTACATCAATGACCAGGAGGTGGTATTCCATTCAACCAAGGAAGCGGAAAAAATGGGGATTGCCATGATCTATCAGGAATTTAATATGGTTCCTGAGCTTTCTGTGGCAGAGAATATGTACCTTGGCAGACTGCCGAAAACACAGCTTGGGGTGGTTGACTGGAAAAAGCTTTATCAGGATGCGGATGAGGTTTTGAAAAAGCTCGGCTTAAAATTTGACTGCCGCAATAAAGTAAAGAATTTGTCGGTAGCAGAATCGCAGATGACGGAGATCGCAAAATGTCTGACGATCGGTGCAAAGGTTATTATCATGGATGAGCCAACTGCGGCACTGACAGATGAGGAAATTCAGATTTTATTCCGGATCATTGCGGAATTGAAGGCAAAGGGAATTTCTATTTTGTACATATCACACCGTATGGATGAAATTTTCCGGATTTCAGATCGGCTGACCGTATTCCGGGATGGAAAATACATTGCGACAAAAGCAATCGGAGAAACCGATTATGATGATGTGGTTTCCATGATGGTAGGACGGAGTGTGACCAACCTTTATCCGAAACGAAATTATGAAAAACAGGATGTTGCGATGGAACTTCGCAATGTAACCGGAAAGGGAGTACACGGTGTCAGCTTAAAGTTGCACAAAGGAGAAATTCTTGGTGTGGCAGGACTTCTTGGCTCCGGAACGATCGAACTATCCAAAATCGTATATGGTGCACTGCCGATGACGGATGGGGAAATTATCATCAATGGAGAGAAAAAAGATTGTTCCTCACCACGAAAAGCTTTAAAAGCAGGTATCGGGTTTGTCTCAGATGACCGCAAGCAGGAGGGACTGGTCCTGATCCGTAATATCCGGGAAAATATTTCCATGTCGTCTCTGGATAAGATCAGCAATGGTCTGTATCTGAATAAGGCAAAAGAAACAGAAAATATCAATGCAGAGGTAAAGCGCCTGAATATCAAGATCAGCAGTCCGGCTCAGCTTGCCGGAAAGCTGAGCGGCGGAAACCAGCAGAAAGTTGTATTCGCGAAGGTACTGGAGGCAGATCCGTCCATACTGATTCTGGACGAGCCTACCCGTGGTGTCGATGTGGGCGCAAAGGCAGAGATTTATCAGATTATGGATGAACTGACAAAGCAGGGAAAGAGCATTATTCTGATCTCAACGGATCTGCCCGAGGTGATCGGCATGAGTGACCGCGTGGTGATCATGCGTGAGGGATATACCGTTCTGGAAATTGATAAGTCAGAGATGAATCAGGAAAAAATATTAGCCTATGCGTCAGGAGGAGTCAGTGAAAATGAATAAGAAAAAATTAATCAATCAGATTAATATCTACCGCTCCGTGTTGATCCTTCTTGTGATCTGTGTATTTGCAACGATTTTGTCTCCAAGCTTTTTGAGTGTGACAAACCTGTTCAATGTTTTTAAGCAGATCACGGTAGCGGGAATTGTCGGATGCGGTATGACATTTGTAATTTTAACCGGTGGTATTGACCTTTCCGTTGGCTCTATTCTGGGATTATCCGGTGTACTGGCCTCCGGTGTGCTGGCATCGACCGGCAATACGGCTGTGGCTGTCGCAGTATCCCTGACAGTCGGTATTGCCTGCGGTGCAGTGAATGGATTTTTCGTATCTGTCTGTGGTATCCCGCCGTTTATTTCTACCCTTGGTATGATGACGTTGCTTCGCGGTGTGATTCTTGTATACACAAAGGGCTCGCCGATTCCGATCAAATCAGATGCCTACAAGTTCTTTGGTAAAGGCAGTATCGCAGGAATCCCGGTGCCGGTTATCATCCTCATCATTGTATTCTTATTGGCACATTATATCCTCACTCAGACCTCCTACGGGCGCAGTGTGTATGCGGTGGGCGGAAACCGCGAGGCAGCGCGTCTTTCCGGTATCCGGGTAAAAACCAGTGAGTTTCTGGTATATACCTTAAATGGTCTGATGTGTGGTATGGCAGGACTGATCCTGACAGCACGTCTTGGATCTGCGCAGTCCACAAGCGGAACAGGTATCGAGATGGATGCCATTGCAGCTGTTATTCTTGGGGGAACCAGCTTAAGCGGTGGTGTCGGATTCGTGCTTCCGACGGTAGTCGGCGCGATGATCATGGGTATTATTGATAACATCCTGACCCTTATGAATGTAAATCCGCATGCAACCAATATTGTGAAGGGTGCGGTGATCTTAATTGCAGTATTGGTGGACAAGAAGGTAAAGGATCTGTCTGCAAAGGCTGAATAAAAGGCGTAAATATCCCTGCGGGGAAAAATAAAAAAGGAGAATGTATTTATGAGAAAAAGAATGGGAGCAGCTTTTATGGCAATGGCAATGGTGTGCGCAGGCGTGACTGCATGTAGTTCAGGAGCCAGTGCACCGGCAGCAACAAAGGCAGAGAGCAAAGCAGAGGAGAAAGCCGACGAGAGTAAGGAAGAGACAGGCGGAGAGAAGAAGGATGGTTACGTGATCGGACTTGCAATGAATACGCAGACAAACCCGTTCTTCGTAGATGTAAAAGATGGTGTTCAGAAAGCGGCAGATGAGCATGGTATTGAGCTTTACATCACTGATGCACAGGATGATCCGACTATCCAGATGAAGGATGTGGAGAATCTGATCACGAAGAATCCGGACGCGATCATCATTGATACCTGTGATTCTGATGCAATTGTTTCTTCGATTGAGGCATGCAATGAGGCTGGTATTCCGGTATTTACCATGGACCGTGAAGCAAACGGCGGCGACGTTATTTCCCATATCGGTTACGATGCAATCAAATCCGGCAAGCTCGCAGGTCAGTTCTTAGTAGATTCCCTCGGTGGAAAAGGAAAGATCGTTGAGCTGCAGGGTATTATGGGTACCAATGTTGCGCAGCAGCGTTCGGAAGGTTTCAATTCTGTAATTGCTGAGAATCCGGATATGGAAATCGTTGCATGTCAGGTTGCGGATTTTGACCGTGCAAAAGCAATGAGTGTTATGGAAAACATCCTGCAGGCAAACCCTGAGATTGACGGATTATACGCTGCAAACGATGAGATGTTATTAGGTGCTCTGGAGGCTATGGATGCCGCAGGCAGGACTGCTGATATCGTTAAGGTTGGCTGTGATGCCATCGATGATACTCTGGAAGCAATCAAAGATAAACGTGTGGAAGCAACCATCGCAGAGCCGCCGTTCTTCCTTGGCAAAGCAATTCTGAACACTGCTTATGATTATCTTGAGGGCAAAGAGGTTGAGGCTCACGTTGTTCTGGATAATCAGCTTGTTACCCAGGATACCGTTGACAGTCTGGTAACAAAAGAGTGATCAGACACATTAAGATTCCCAACAGAATAAAGGCTCAGATCTAAATGGAACGCAGGGCTGCCGGACTTGAACCGGCAGCCCTGTTGTGTTGTGCGCCCTGTGCGCACGCTTCAAATGGAGTTTTTTTCTTGTTCCGTTCTGCGGCTTGTGTTATCATAATGTAAAACAGAATGGGAGATACATGCAATGCAGACATTAAACCAGGATATCAAAACAGGCGAATTCAAACAGATCTATCTTTTATACGGAGAAGAGGCATTTTTAAAGAACAGCTACAAGAACCGTTTAAAAGAAGCTATCATTGGAGACGATACCATGAATTTTGCCCGCTTTGAGGGAAAGGGACTGGATGTGGACGAGCTGATCCGCCTCGCGGACACCATGCCGTTTTTTGCGGAGCGCCGTCTGATCCTGGTGGAGGACAGCGGCTTTTTTAAGAGTGCGTCGGATGCCCTGGTGCAGTATCTGCCATCCATGCCGGATACCACTATTCTGCTGTTTGTAGAAACGGAAGTGGATAAGCGGAACCGTCTTTATAAGAAAGTAAAGGACATGGGATATGCGGCAGAGCTGAACCGTCAGGACAGTGCCCAGCTCGCAAGATGGGCCGGCGGAATTCTTACGCGGGAGCAGAAAAAAATCACGAAGCATACGATGGAGCTGTTCTTAAGCATGGCGGGAGATGACATGGAAAATATCCGCATGGAACTGGAAAAGCTCATCAGCTATACCCTGGGCCGGGAGGTCATCACCGATGAGGATGTCCTGGCGGTCTGCACAGTACAGGTGACAAACCGCATCTTTGAGATGGTGTCGGCTATTGTGAACCGACAGCCCAGAAAGGCGATGGACCTTTATGAAGATCTTCTGACATTAAAAGAGCCGCCCATGCGTATTCTGTTCCTGATCGCAAGACAGTTCAATCAGCTGCTGCAGGTAAAGGATCTGATGGGAAAAGGTATGGATAAGGGAACCATTGCTTCTAAATTGAAGATGCAGCCTTTCGTAGTCGGAAAGACCATGCCGCAGGCCAGGCAGTTTGGTAGAGAACAGATCCTTTCCTATGTGGAATTCTGCGTGGAGACAGAGGAAGCGGTAAAGAGTGGACGGCTGCAGGACCGGCTGGCAGTGGAACTTCTGATCACCAGAGAATATAATAGTTGATTTTTTTTCCCTTTGATTGTAGCATATTATCTATGCGGAGTTTGTCGAACAAAGTCGCACGAATCTGTTTGCCTTTGCCGGAGATCCGCGTTAAAATATAAACAGCATCGAAAGGAGAACGACAATGAACGGAGCAGACATCCGTTTTGTACATCTTGGAATTACGATCAATCATCTGAAAAGCAGTATTTCAGTATTCGGATTCCGGATTGCGTTTTATGGCATCATCATTGGAATCGGAATGCTGGCAGGGCTGTGGATCGCCCAGTCAGATGCAAAGCGCAGAGGGCAGGACCCGGAGCTGTATCTGGATTTTGCACTGTACGCGATCATATGTTCCATTATCGGTGCAAGATTGTATTATGTGATTTTTGAGTGGGACTATTATAAGAACAATCTGCTGCAGATTTTTAACCTGAGAGCCGGCGGTCTTGCTATCTATGGTGGTGTCATTGCGGGAACCATCACCATGATCGTCTACACACGGATGAAAAAAGTATCCTTTTTTTCCATGGCTGACACAGGTGTGCTTGGACTGGTTACCGGTCAGATCATCGGCCGGTGGGGGAACTTCTTTAATTGCGAGGCATTTGGCGGCTATACGGACAGTCTGCTGGCCATGCGGATCAGACGGGCTCTGGTGAATGATAATATGCTGAATGCAGATGTTCTGAACCACAGAATTGTGGAAAACGGGGTGGAATATATTCAGGTGCACCCCACCTTTTTTTACGAGTCCTGCTGGAATTTGTGCCTTTTACTCTTTATGCTGTGGTTTCGCAGATATAAAAAGTATGATGGACAGATGCTCTGGATTTATTTGCTTGGTTATGGGATAGGACGTTTCTGGATCGAGAGCCTGCGTACAGACCAGCTGATCCTGTTCGGAACCGGACTTCCGGTATCTCAGGCACTTTCCCTGGTCCTGATCCTGGTGGCAGCAGGAAACCTGATCTGGAGAGGATATCGGCACAGGCAGAAAACCTGACAGCAACAAAGCCATGACAAAGACGCAAAATCAAGCCATAAAACATGTCGCAGTATTGTTATGATGCACCTTGCACCATCTGACAACTGGAAGGAGAAAAGCAGACATGGAAATTTCCAAGGAGGAACTGGTTGTGTGTATTGAGCGTGCCAGAAAGAAACTGGATGGCAGTATTGCGAACAAAGACGATTACCGCTATATTTATGAAAACAGCATAGCGCTTGACCGCCTGCTTGAGATATACATCAGCATGGAATATTAATGAAAAGATTCTTAACAAAGGTTTAACATCCATTCCGGAAGGGTGTCCACAAAAGAAGTGTGGATATCCTTCTTTTTTTGACGATAATTCCTGGATTTTCCAGTCGTTTTTGTTAAAAAAAACTTGCTATTTTCTTACGCATGTACTAAACTTAGAATACAAGTGGTGGAAAGTGGCACAAAGTGGTTTGAAATGGTACAAAAGTGGCATATGTGGGTGCCAGATGACAGGGTAACAGGTGATTGATTATGTTCATGGGTGAATACAATCATACAGTGGACGCGAAGGGAAGACTGATTGTCCCTTCCAAATTCAGAGAACAGCTTGGAGACGAATTCGTTGTAACGAAAGGGCTCGATGGCTGTTTATTCGTCTATGAAAACACCGAATGGAAAGCTCTGGAAGAAAAGCTGCATGCCCTGCCTCTTACCAATGCAAACGCACGAAAGTTTTCACGCTTTTTTCTTGCGGGTGCTACTACCTGTGAAGTAGACAAACAGGGAAGGATTTTGCTGCCGGCTGTTTTAAGGGAGTTTGCCAAGATCGATAAAGACGCAGTGTTAGTCGGCGTAGGAAGCCGGATTGAGATCTGGAGCAGAGATAATTGGAATCAGTCAAACACCTACGACGACATGGAAGAAATTGCAGAAAATATGGAGGGTCTTGGAATTTAAGATGGCATTTGAGCATAAATCAGTATTACTGTATGAAACGGTTGACAGCCTGAACATCAGGCCGGACGGTATCTATGTGGATGGAACCCTGGGCGGAGGCGGACATGCCTATGAGGTCTGCAGACGGCTGGGAGAACATGGACGCCTGATCGGCATCGACCAGGATGCAGACGCGATCGCGGCGGCCACCAAACGCCTGGAGCCGTTTGCGGACAAGGTTACGGTGGTACGAAGCAACTATGAGAATATTGCTTCGGTCCTTCATGAGCTTGGTATTGAGAAGGTGGACGGCATTTATCTGGATCTGGGAGTTTCCTCCTATCAGCTGGATACTGCTTCCCGGGGCTTTACCTACCGGGAGGATGCGCCGCTGGATATGCGTATGGACCAGCGGAATACCCAGACGGCAGCAGATATTGTGAATACCTATAGCGAGATGGAACTTTACCGGATCATCCGTGATTATGGAGAGGACCGTTTTGCCAAGAATATTGCCAAGCACATTGTGCGGCAGCGTCAGGAAAAGCCTTACGAGACGACCGGAGAACTCATTGAGACCATAAAGGCCGCAATTCCGGCCAAAATCCGGGCAACGGGAGGTCACCCGGCCAAGCGTACGTTTCAGGCAATCCGCATTGAGCTAAACCATGAGCTGGATGTATTAAACTGCTCCATCGATACTATGATTGACCTCCTGAATCCGGGAGGACGGTTAAGCATTATTACCTTCCATTCGCTGGAAGACCGGATCGTGAAAAAACGCTTCCGGGACAATGAAAATCCCTGCATCTGCCCGCCGGAATTCCCGGTATGCATGTGCGGCAGAAAGAGCAAAGGCACTGTGATCACAAGAAAACCCATCGTGCCGGGGGAAGAAGAATTAGAATACAACAAGCGCTCGAAGAGTTCCAAGCTTCGGGTATTTGAAAGAGCATAAATAAAAGAGAATCTTACGTAAGAGAAAAAAGGAGGAATGAGTATGGCTTCGCACAGAGCAGCAAACCAGGGCTATGTGTACGGAACTGCAGCCAGAAATATGGCAGCAGAGAGGGAACGCACAAGAAAGCAGAGAGTGGTGCAGTACCGCCAGGATATGAGCCATACTGTCAGAAAAAATCAGGAAAAGGCACTTCAGATGAATCTGCCGTACGTGATCATGCTGACACTGGCAGCAGTCTGCGCGCTGTATATCTGTATCGGGTATCTGCATGTGCAGTCCTCCATGACCGCAAAGATCCACAACATTGAGACGCTGGAGCAGCAGCTGGAGCAGCTTCGCTCTGAGAACGATGCGCTGCAGACCCGCATCAATACCGATATGGACCTGGATCACATCTACAAGGTAGCTACAGAGGAACTTGGCATGGTATATGCCAACCGTAATCAGGTGTTATTATATGATAAAACGGAAAGCGAGTATGTAAGACAATATGAGGACATCCCAAAACACTAATCAGGATTCAAGGATGGGGGAGAAGCGAAGATCCGGTGCACGCCGGATCTTCACGAGATATATGCAGGAAAAGCTGGCGATCACAGTTATTGTGATTACGCTGGCTTTGTTTGCGTTAATCTATGTGTTGTATCACATCATTACCACAAAGCAGGACAGCTACAACCAGATCGTGCTGTCCCAGCAGCAGTATGACAGCCGTGTGCTGCCGTACCGGCGGGGCGATATCGTAGACCGCAACGGCACATATCTGGCAACTACGGAGAAGGTATATAATCTGATCATTGACCCGAAGCAGATCATGTCGGCGGAAACAGATTATCTGGACGCAACGGTCACGGCACTTGTCACGGTGTTTGATTATGATGAGACTGAGATGAAAAATCTGATCCGGGATAATTCCGGAAAGGCGTATCTGCGTTATGCGAAACAGCTTTCCTATGACCAGAAGGAAGCGTTCGAACAGTACCAGTCTGATACCAATAAGGCCAATGCCAAGGTGGATTCAAAGGCCCGTGTCAAGGGAATCTGGTTTGAAGATGAATTTAAACGGATCTATCCTTATAATTCCCTGGCCTGTAATGTGATCGGCTTTGCGACCAGCGATGGCGGCACGGGAAACGGCGGTATTGAACAGTCCTATAATGATTCACTGGTAGGTACCAATGGCCGGGAATATGGTTATCTGAATGATGATTCCAACCTGGAACGTGTCATCAAACCGGCAGAGAACGGAGATACGATAGTGTCCACAATTGATGTGAATATCCAGAACGCAGTGGAAAAGCGCATCAATGAGTGGATGTCAGATCCGGGTTCCGAGCATATCGGCGTTATGGTTATGAATCCCAACAATGGTGAAGTCCTGGCTATGGCTAACAATAGCATGTTTGATCTGAATAACCCGAGGAGCGCAGCAGACAGCTGCAGTGAAGAAGAATTGCGGACATACGGATTAAAGGAGGCTATGCAGACGTATAACCGCCAGCATAAGAAAACAGATGGCAGCACCATCACCACCGATCAGGTCCCGGAGCATTACTCAGCAGATGAGATTCGTTCTTTTGGCCTTCAGGTAGCCTGGAACCAGAAATGGCGGAATTATGATATCAGTGATACCTTTGAGCCTGGTTCTCCGTCCAAAATCTTTACGGTTGCGGCAGCTCTGGAGGAGGGTGTGATCTCTCCGAATGATACCTTCTATTGCGATGGCTATCAGGAGGTGGCGGGACATCAGATTAAGTGTACAGCCTTTCGGAAGGGCGGACATGGTATGCTGACTGCGGCGGAGGCCCTGATGGTTTCCTGCAATGATGCCATGATGCAGATTGCGGCCAAGATGGGAGCAACCACGTTTACCCGCTATATGACAGCCTTTGGGTTTGGCCAGAAGACCGGTATCGACCTGCCGGGTGAGGCAGATGCGAAGGGACTGGTGCGAAGTGCCAGCGAGATGAACTCTGCGGACCTGGCGACCAACTCCTTCGGACAGAACTATAACTGTTCCATGATCCAGATGGCGGCAGCCTACTGCTCTGTGATCAACGGAGGCTCTTATTATGAGCCTCATGTGGTAAAGCAGATCTTAAATGAACAGGGTTCCGTGGTGAAGGAAGTAAAACCGAAACTGGTCCGGGAAACAGTATCCGAGTCGACCAGCAACTTTATCAAGGATGCGCTGTTCCGCACAGTTTCTGAGGGAACCGGTAAGGCAGCGGCTGTAGAAGGCTATGAGATTGCCGGAAAGACTGGTACGGCAGAGAAAATTCCGCGTTCCGCGAAGAATTATCTGCTTTCCTTCTGTGGCTTTGCGCCGGCTTACGATCCGCAGGTGCTGGTGTACGTAACGATAGATACTCCGCACGTGGAGGATCAGCCGCACAGTACTTATGCCAGCGGGGTGTTCTCAAAAATCATGGGAGATATTCTTCCATATCTGAATGTATTCCCATCTGTAGACTTTGAGACACAGCAGAATGAGGCGGCTGCGCAGCTTCCGGAGGCAGAGGGTATCACTGACAACAGCGGGCTGACTTCAGAAACTGAGACACCGGAAGAGCCGAAGGTATATGAGACCGAAGAATATATTGAGCCGGGTGATGATTCTGATCTGCCGGAGGATGTGCCGGAGAGTACAGAAGACGGAGAGAATGGAGGCAGCTATGTGCTTCCGCCTCAGACGGTTTCGGAGACATCTGCTTCGGAGAACAGTAACGGAAGCGAAGAGACTTCTGCAAAGACGGCAGATCAGAACGAGACAGGCGCGCAGGAAAACCAGCCGGAGCGGGAAACCATGAGTGAAACATCTGCTGCAGGAGAATAAAAAGATCCGGATATCTCATACAATAGAATAATGACTGCTTTAAGGAGCTGGTATGGGAATGCTAAAACTGCTGTCTGTGCAGCATGGAAACCACAGCACGTTCCTGACGCATCACCGGAAGCGGATAGCCGTCCTGTTTGGCCTGCTGTGTTTTTGTATGGCAGGGCTGACTGGGCGGCTTGTGTTTCTTATGCTGTACCGGGCGGACCATTACAGTGAGATGGCAGAAGAGCTGCATCAGCGGGAACGTTCAATCAAGGCGGCCAGAGGCCGGATCCTGGATCGAAATGGAACGGTGATCGCAGCCAACCGGACTGTCTGCACCATTTCCGTGATCCATAACCAGATTAAAAATCCGGAGACAGTCATTCAAAGTCTCTGTGAAATTCTGGGGACAGAGGAGGATTCTGTCCGGAAAAAAGTGGAAAAACGCAGCTCCCGTGAAATCATCCGTACGAATGTGGATAAGGAGACTGGCGACCGGATCCGGGAATTGCATCTGGCAGGCGTGAAGGTGGATGAGGATTACAGGCGTTCCTATCCCTTTGACAGTCTTGCTTCGAAGGTGCTTGGTTTTACCGGAGGAGATAATCAGGGAATCATTGGCCTGGAGGCTGCATATGAATCCATCTTAAAAGGAAAGAACGGAACTATCCTCACTATGACGGATGCGGCCGGAGTGGAGCTGGAAAATGCGTTTGAGGAGCGGATCGAACCAGTGGCCGGGGCAGATCTATACCTGAGCCTGGATGTAAATATCCAGCAATATGCTGAACAGGCGGCACTTACGGTTATGGAACAAAAAAGCGCAAAACGGGTGTCTGTTATTGTCATGGATCCTCAGAATGGGGAAATCCTGGCAATGGTCAATGTACCCGAATTTAATCTCAACGATCCGTTCACATTAAATACAGAAGAGACAGCAGTGCTTTCGGCAAAGGAAAAACAGAAACGCCTGAATCAGATGTGGAGAAATCCATCCATCAATGATACCTACGAGCCTGGGTCTACCTTTAAGATCATTACTGCGGCAGCAGGCCTGGAGGCTGGTGCTGTGGCGCTGACAGACCGGTTTTCCTGCCCTGGCTTTCGGGTTGTGGAGGACCGGAAGATCCGTTGCCACAAGGTGGGCGGACATGGAGAGGAGACCTTTCTGCAGGGGGCCATGAACTCCTGCAATCCGGTGTTCATCGATGTGGGACAGCGTCTTGGCATTGACCGGTACTGTCAGTATTTTGAACAGTTCGGACTGCGGGAGAAAACCGGTATCGATCTGCCTGGAGAAGCCTCCACCATCATGCACAAAAAAGAAAACATGGGGCTGGTGGAGCTGGCCACAGTCTCCTTTGGCCAGTCTTTTCAGATTACGCCCATTCAGCTGATCACCACGGCAGCATCCATTGTGAATGGAGGCGTGCGGATTACACCTCATTTTGGCGTGAAGGCAGTGGCGGCGGATGGAAGCTTTCTCCATAGGTTTTCTTACCCGGAGGGAAAACGGATCCTTTCGGAGGAGACCAGCAAAACCATGCGTTACGTGCTGGAACAGGTGGTGGCGGAGGGCAGCGGAAAAAAGGCGGCGGTGTCAGGCTTTCACATAGGCGGAAAGACAGCTACCTCTGAAAAATTGCCGCGAAGCCTGAAAAAATATATTTCTTCCTTTGTGGGCTTTGCACCGGCGGACGATCCGCAGGTGATCGCTCTGATCACCATTGATGAGCCTCAGGGCATCTATTATGGCGGAACCATTGCAGCTCCTGTGATCGCGGATATTTTTCAGAACATTCTGCCGTATCTGGGGATCCGGCGAGAGAGCCATTTTTAGTTGATTATTCAAACGAAAAGACGTATACTTATGAATATGTCAAAAATACATAAGGAATTTAGGAGAGTATCATGATTAACGAAACTATTCTTGCGATCATCATCGCATTTGCAGTCAGCGCGATCCTCTGCCCGATCGTGATCCCGTTTCTGCATAAGCTGAAATTCGGGCAGCAGGTCAGGGAAGACGGACCTCAGGCACATTTAAAAAAGCAGGGAACACCGACCATGGGCGGTCTGGTATTCCTGACTGCTGTAGTGATCACATCCCTGTTATATATTCGCGATTATCCGCGCATCATTCCGGTGCTGTTCATGACCGTGGGCTTTGGCGTTATCGGCTTTCTGGATGATTACATCAAGATCGTGATGAAGCGTTCAGAGGGTTTAAATCCGGTTCAGAAGCTGATCGGACAATTTATCATCACCGGCATTTTTGTATACTACCTGGTGTGCTCAGGTGAGGTTGGCACTTCCATGCTGGTACCATTTACCGGCGGCTTTGAGCACGGACTTTATCTGAATCTTGGTTTTCTGTTCATTCCGTTTGTATTCTTCGTGGTTCTCGGAACCGATAACGGCGTGAACTTTACCGATGGTCTGGATGGTCTTTGCACCAGTGTGACCATTTTGGTGGCAACATTTTTAACCATTATTTCCATTGGAGAAAACAGCGGCATCAGCCCGATCACCGGAGCGGTTGTAGGCAGCCTGCTTGGTTTTTTGCTGTTTAATGTTTATCCGGCAAAGGTATTTATGGGCGACACCGGCTCCCTGGCTCTGGGCGGTTTTGTATCAGCCAGCGCATTCATGATGCAGATTCCGCTGTTCATCCCCATCATTGGTTTGATCTACCTGGTGGAGGTGCTGTCAGTTATCATGCAGGTGTCTTATTTTAAGGCGACTCACGGAAAACGCATTTTCCGCATGGCGCCGATCCATCATCATTTCGAGCTGGGCGGTTGGTCTGAGACCCGGGTGGTCGCAGTCTTTTCCATTGTTACCGCGCTGCTTTGTCTGGTGGCATACTTAGGATTATAATCGGAAGAACAGGAGGTATATGAGATGAGTCAGAAAGTATTAGTGGCAGGTACCGGCAAGAGCGGTATCGCAGCAGCAAAGCTTCTTCTTGCCATGGGCGGTGAGGTCGTGCTTTATGACGGCAACGACAAACTGGATCCGGAGAAGATCAAAGAAAATTTTGAGGAAGACGCAAAGGTTACCGTTGTTCTGGGAGAGCTTACCAGACCGGATCTGTTAGGCGTAGAGCTTTCCATCATCAGTCCGGGCATTCCGCTGGATGCTCCGTTTGTACCGGTACTGGATGAGGCCAAAATCCCGATCTGGAGTGAGATCCAGCTGGCATACCATGTGGCAAAGGGCAGGCTGATCGCCATTACCGGAACCAACGGAAAGACGACTACAACTGCATTGACCGGTGCTATCATGAAGACATTTTTCAACGAGGTGTTTGTGGTAGGAAACATTGGCATTCCGTATACCGATGTGGCCCTGGACACGACCGAAAAGTCTGTGACCGTGGCGGAGGTTTCCAGCTTCCAGCTTGAGACCATCATGGATTTTCATCCAAATGTCAGCGCTATCCTGAACATCACGCCGGATCACTTAAACCGTCACGGAACCATGGAAAATTATATCGAAGTGAAAGAGCGTGTGGCGGTCAACCAGACAGAGGATGACTGCATTGTGCTGAATTACGATGACAAGGTACTGCGCGAGTTTGGCGAGAAGAAGGATCTGAAACCGAAGGTCATCTTCTTCTCCAGCACCCAGACCTTAAAAGAGGGCATGTACTTAGACGGTGACATGATGATCTATGCACATGACGGCAAAAAAGAGGAAGTCTTAAACGTAAAGACGGATATGCAGCTTCTCGGCAAGCACAATCACGAGAATGTCATGGCAGCAGTAGCCATGAGCATCCGCATGGGCGTGCCGATGGACCTGATCCGAAAAGCAGTAAAGGAATTTAAGGCCGTTGAGCACCGTATCGAGTTTGTTCTGGAGCGTTCCGGAGTCCGTTACTACAACGATTCCAAGGGAACCAACCCGGACGCGGCGATCCAGGCAATCCGAGCCATGCCGGGACCGACTGTCCTGATCGCAGGCGGCTATGACAAGCACAGTGAATACGATGAGTGGATTGAAGCATTTGGCGATAAGGTAAAATACCTGGTGCTGATCGGTCAGACCCGCGACAAGATTGCGGAGTGTGCAAGAAGCCACGGCTTTACGGATATCATGTATGCAGAGGATATGCCAGAGGCAGTACGTGTCTGTGCTGCTTATGCCAATGCGGGAGATAATGTGCTTCTGTCTCCGGCCTGCGCAAGCTGGGGAATGTTTGACAACTACGAGCAGCGCGGCGAAATTTTCAAGGAATGCGTAAGAAACCTGTAGGAGGATTGGTATGGCAAAGAAAAACCGGCCAAAACGGTTTTATGATTACAGTCTGTTGTTCTGTATCATATTTCTGTCGGTGTTCGGACTGGTCATGATCTACAGCGCCAGCTCCTACACGGCACAGTTAAAATACAACAATGCCGGTTATTTCATGATGCGCCAGCTTAAGATTGCGGCAGGAGGTCTGGTCCTGGCTTTGTTCATCTCCAAACTGGATTATCACTGGTATGCGAAATTTTCCATCTTCGCGTATATGTTGTCTTATGTGCTGATGATCGCTGTTACTCTGGTGGGTAAAGAGGTAAACGGCAAAAAGCGGTGGCTGGGCGTAGGCTCCCTGAGCTTCCAGCCGACCGAGTTTGTAAAGATAGCCCTGATCATTTTCCTGGCCGTGCTGATCACCCGGATGGGCGCAAAGGTCAATGAATGGAACAATATGTTCCGGGTTATGGGGCTGGCCATTCCGATTGCCGGCATTGTAGCGGCAAACAACTTAAGCTCCGGTATCATCATCATGGGAATTGCCTTTGTGATGCTGTTTGTGGCCTGTAAAAAGCAGTGGCCATTTTATGCCTGCGGAGGTCTGGCGATGCTTGCAGTCGTCACGGCCGGTCCACTGGCAATTTTTCTTGAGAAGATCAAGCTCCTGAAGCCGTATCAGCTGAGCCGTATCCATGTATGGCTGTCTCCGGAGAGCTATCCGATGGATGGCGGATACCAGGTGCTCCAGGGACTTTATGCCATCGGCTCCGGCGGTCTGTTTGGCAAGGGACTGGGCGAGAGTATCCAGAAGATGGGCTTTGTGCCGGAGGCACAGAATGATATGATTTTTTCGATCATCTGTGAGGAACTTGGATTGTTCGGAGCTGTTTCCGTCATCCTCATCTTCCTGTTTATGATTTACCGGTTCATGCTGATCGCGAATAATGCGCCGGATCTTCTGGGGGCCCTGATCGTGGTAGGCGTTATGGCCCATATCGCGATCCAGGTCGTTTTAAATATCGCAGTAGTAACCAACACGATTCCGAATACGGGAATCACGCTGCCCTTTATCAGTTACGGGGGCACTTCGGTACTGTTTCTGATGATGGAGATGGGCATGGTACTTGGCGTATCCAATCAGATCCGGCTGGAACGGTAAAACAGAAAAAACAGATATGCAGACTGCAGGAACCGATGGTTTCCAGGGTACATAAGATATGAAAGAAGGAATTCGTGAAAATTGTGTGCGGGAGGGAACGTGGTTTGTCGGTGCTTCGGATAGAAGGATCATACAGTCTGGACGGAATCATCAAAATACAGGGTTCCAAGAATGGGGTGCTGCCGGTTATGGCAGCATCTCTTCTTCATAACGGAACCACGGTACTGGAGCATGTCCCCAAAATACAGGATGTTTTCTGTATGTTGGGGATTTTGAACGCTTTGGGGGCAGACTGCCGGATGGAGGAAAACCGTCTGGTGATTTCGGCAGTATCTCTGAGCGGAGCCAGGATCCCGGAGATACTGGCCGGACAGATGCGATCTTCGGTCATGCTTCTTGGACCGCTGCTTGCACGTCTTGGACAGGTGGAGACCAGTCTGCCGGGGGGCTGCCGCATTGGCAGACGACCGGTGGATCTGCATTTTCTGGGATTAACGGCACTGGGGGCTTCGGTGGAAAAACAAAATGGCATGATCCGGGCAGTCTGCCCATCCGGCGGACTGAGCGGAGCCAGAATCCATCTTCCATATCCAAGTGTAGGAGCTACGGAAAACATCCTGATGGCAGCTGCCGGGGCCAGAGGCGAAACGGTTCTGACCGGGGCAGCCCGGGAGCCGGAAATAGAAATTCTGTGCGGCTTTTTGCGTGCCATGGGTGTCAGGGTGGAGGGCGAAGGCACTTCCGTGATAAAGATCCGCGGAACATCCACATTTGAGGATACCAGCTTTTTTATTCCGGGAGACCGGATCGTGGCAGGAACCTATCTGGGAGCGGTGCTGTGCGCAGGCGGTCGGGTGTTTCTGGAACAGGCTCCGGCTGGTCATATGGAGCGGACCATTGAGACAGCCCGGCAGATGGGGGCCACGGTGGAAAGTTTAGAAGAGGGAATCCGGGTATCCATGCGCGGGCGCCCGCATCCGATCCGTCTTGAGACCGGACCTTACCCGGAGTTCCCCACAGATATGCAGTCTGTGATGATGGCTGCAGCCTCCATTGCGGATGGAACCTCAAGGATTCAGGAGAACGTATTTGAAAACCGTTTTTGCGTGGCAAAAGAATTGCAGAAACTTGGGGCACATATTATAATAGAAAACAAACTTGCGGTTGTGGATGGTGTGAATGCCTTAAAAGGCACCCGTGTGGCGGCAGAAGACCTGCGCGGAGGTGCTGCGCTGGCGGTGGCTGCACTTGCTGCTGACGGAACCAGTTTTCTTGACGGGTATGAGCATATCAGCCGCGGCTACGAGGATATCCGCAGTGACCTGGCGGGAGCCGGGGCGCGTATCAGCCTGATCGGCTGAAGCAGCGGATGCGTCAGGAGGATAGGAGAAAAGAACAGATGGAATATGGATCAGGCAGGAAGAAAACAGTGATCCTGGCTGTGGTGGTACTTCTGCTGATTGCAGTTATGGCGGGAATATGCTCGATCAAGCTGAAGGAGATCACTGTGACAGGCAATGAAAAATATACGGATGAACAGCTGATCAGTCTGGTTTTTCCGGACGATGTAAGCCGCAGTACGGTATTTACTTATCTGCGGGAGCACTTTGGAAAACATGAGAAGATTCCGTTTGTGGAGGATTACAAGCTGGTGTTTAAGGGACCGTCACGTGCGGAGATCATTGTCTACGAAAAGAGTGTGGTGGGCTATGTGTCCTATATGAGCAGTTATATGTATTTTGATAAGGACGGTATCATCGTGGAAAGTGCCAGCAAAAAGCTCCCTGGCATTCCCTGGATCACAGGACTGAAGTTCGGTCATATCGTCCTTTACCAGAAGCTTCCTGTGGAAAGCGACCGCATATTTGAGGAAATCTTAAATCTCACGCAGATTCTTTCTATTTATGGACTGAGTGTGGACAAGATTCAGTACAATAGCATTGGAGATGCGACTCTTTATATGGGAGATATTGAGGTGATCCTGGGAAACAGTGCCGGGCTCAACGGTAAGATCGCGGAGCTTGGAGATATGCTCCCGCAGCTGGAAGGAAAAAGCGGTACCCTGTATCTGGATACTTACGATGAAACCAAGACAAATCCCATGTATACCTTCAAACCGAGGGGATAGTTTTTTGGGCTCATTGCGAAAAAAACGGTTGATATTTTTATGGAAATCACCTATAGTATTACATAGACTAGTTTTTTATATGATATTACAAAAATGTTACATAAGGCCAATGAAAGAAGTTAAGGAGGAATTATCTTGTTAGAGATTAAGATAAATGAAGCGGAGAACTCCGCAAAAATCGTTGTGATCGGTGTCGGCGGTGCCGGCAACAATGCAGTAAACCGCATGGTAGATGAGAATATTGCGGGTGTGGAGTTCATCGGCATCAACACAGATAAACAGGCGCTGCAGTTCTGCAAGGCTCCGACTGCCATGCAGATCGGTGAGAAGCTGACCAAGGGCTTAGGCGCTGGCGCAAAGCCGGAGGTTGGACAGAAGGCAGCAGAGGAGAGCTCAGAGGAAATCGCACAGGCTATCAAGGGTGCTGACATGGTGTTTGTCACCTGCGGTATGGGCGGCGGTACCGGTACCGGTGCAGCTCCGGTTATTGCAAAGATCGCAAAAGACATGGGCATTCTGACTGTTGGTGTTGTAACCAAGCCGTTCCGTTTCGAGGCAAAGGCACGTATGAGCAACGCACTGTCCGGAATTGAAAACTTAAAGGCAAGCGTGGACACCCTCATCGTAATTCCGAATGACAAACTTCTTGAAATCGTTGACCGCAGAACTACCATGCCGGACGCATTAAAGAAGGCAGACGAAGTTCTTCAGCAGGCAGTACAGGGTATTACCGACCTGATCAATGTACCTGGCCTGATCAACCTTGACTTCGCAGATGTTCAGACTGTCATGACCGACAAGGGCATCGCTCACATCGGCATTGGCCATGCCAAGGGTGATGATAAGGCGGTTGAGGCTGTAAAGCAGGCAGTAGCAAGCCCGCTGTTAGAGACCACCATCGAGGGCGCTACCCATGTTATCATCAATATTTCCGGCGATATCAGCCTGATCGAGGCAAACGAGGCTGCAAGCTATGTTCAGGAGCTGGCTGGAGATGACGCAAACATCATCTTTGGTGCTATGTATGACGAGAACGCTCAGGATGAGGCAACCATCACCGTTATCGCAACTGGTCTGGATGCTCACGCAAGCACTCCGGTTAACAAGGCTATGGCTGAGTTTGGCAGCTTTAAGCCGAAAATGCCATCCGGCTTAAACTTAAACACCCAGAGCCGCACCGCTGCTGCTGAGGCAGGTGCAACTGCACCGAAGGCTGCACCGCAGCTGCATGCTCAGGCTCCGACTGTAAAGCCGGTTCAGACGCAGGCTGTACAGCAGGCAGCTTCCACACAGGCTGCTGCACCGAGTCAGGGTTCTTACCGTCCGTTAAACCAGACTCAGATCAATATCCCGGATTTCTTAAAGAATAAGAGATAATCCATCTTTCAAACAAAATCGACAAAGACAGAAAACCAGATTTGGCTTTCTGTCTTTTTTTGTCGTTCAAAAATACGGATTGTTTCTGTCAGATTGACAAAATTTTTCCTTCGGAATGATTATAATGGGGAACATGAGCAGTGAGAATGATTATCAGCGTAATGCTCATGCTGGCAGGAGGACATGGTAGCATGACAGAAACACTGTATCTGGATCTGTTTTTTCTGGTGAATCTGTCCGCAGATCTGTATTTGCTGTTTCTTACCGGGATGATTTTGCGGGAGCCGGTAAGGAGACGAAAAGGACGGTTGTTTCTTGGGGCGGCTGTGGGGGCCGCAGTCGGATGTGTCCTGGTATTCTTTCCCAAACTTCCGCTTCCGGTCTGGATTCTTCTGGAACTTGCAATCCCGGCCCTGCTGATGACGCAGGTGGCTTTTGGCCGCTGCAGCCTTTTAGAAACATTGCGGCGGGTTACCGTACTGGGGCTTACAGCGGTTTTAAGCGGCGGTGTATTTGCAGCGCTGGAAGCGACGAAACGTGCCTGGGAGCTGACACCCTGGACTTTCCGGGAGTTTGGACTTGCACTCAGCGCAGCGGGAGGAATGCTTTGGACGGGAACAGTGTTCCTTAAGAATGGAATAACGTTGCGAAGCAGTCTGTATGAAGTGACGCTGCATTACCAGGGAAAACAGAAAACAGTTCTGGCACTGTTGGATACAGGAAATCAGCTGTATGAGCCGTACGGTCACCAGCCAGTCCATATTCTGGAAAAGAATGCCTGGCCGGAGTTTCCTGAACCGGTTTTCAAGGTGATTTATATTCCCTTCTGCTCAGTAGGAAATGAACACGGGATTCTGCCTGCCGTCCGCATGGAAAGGATGGAAGTGCGGCAGCGGGGAGAGAAAATCCGTGTGCTGGAGCACCCGTGGGTGGCGATCAGTGAAACACCGTTATCTGTACGGCATCAATACGAGATGCTTCTGCATGGAGAATGATAAGATAGGACCGGGAGGATGGAAAAATGATCATGAAAGTTTCAGTACCAAATCGTTTTCAGTTTAAGGCAGTTTCTTCCTTTACCACAATGCTGTGGCAGAAAAAGGGTGAAGTCCATTATATCGGCGGGGCAGATATTCTTCCGCCTCCTCTGGAAAGCAAAAGAGAAGCGGAAATGATCTCCCGGTTGGGAACGGAAGGGGAGAAGGAAGCCAGAGCTCTTTTAATTGAGCATAATCTGCGGCTTGTAGTGTATATAGCAAAGAAGTTTGATAATACGGCGGTGGGAGTGGAAGATCTGATCTCAATCGGCACCATCGGACTGATCAAGGCCATCAACACATTTAATCCGGAGAAAAATATCAAGCTGGCCACCTATGCATCCCGCTGCATTGAGAATGAAATCCTCATGTACCTGCGCCGCAGCAGCAAGATGAAGGCGGAGGTATCCATTGATGAACCGCTGAATGTGGACTGGGATGGAAATGAACTGCTGTTGTCGGATATTCTCGGAACAGATGATGACATAATCTACCGGGGACTGGAGGATGAGACGGAACGCCAGCTGTTAAAATCTGCGATCGACCGCCTGAGCCCACGGGAGAAAACGATTGTTGAGCTGCGTTACGGATTAAAGAATGCGGAGGATGAAGAGATGACGCAGAAGGAAGTGGCAGACCGCCTGGGAATTTCACAGTCCTATATCTCACGTCTGGAAAAGAAAATCATGAAACGTCTGAAAAAGGAAATTGTCCGTTTTGAGTAATCTGCTGGTCTGGGTGTTAAGAGGACTTCTGGCGCTGTGCCTGCAGCTTCGATATCCGGCAGTGCGGTTTCAAAAAGAAGAATCCGTGCGGAAAGATCCGGCTTATGCGGTTTACGAGACATACAGGTATGCGTACGAGCGGTACGGATACCTGTTTTCCTATGCGGAGAAAACAGAAGAAAAGGAAAATACCGCTTCGGATGGAACAGAAGCGGTGCAGGCCGGTGCCGAAAACATGCTTTCTGCAGCATCCCTGGCCCGCCTTCAGGACTATGACTATCTCATGAAGCAGTATTTCAGCGTGCATGCTTCCACCACGGCAGAACGCAGCCTCATGAAGGCGGAGAGGCTTCTGGAAACCGATGTAGGACTGACGAAAAATCCGGATGAGCCTCAGATCCTGATATACCACACCCATGCCAGCGAAACCTATGCGGATTATGGACCGCAGAATACGGACGCGGATGTAGTGGGAGCCGGAACCTATCTGACAGAGCTGCTGCGTCAGCGTGGCTGGAATGTGATCCATGACACTACAGCCTATGACCGGAAAGAAGGAAAGCTGGAACGCAGCCGTGCCTATACTTATGCCCTGGAAGGCGTGCAGGGGATTTTACAGACACATCCGACGATCGAGGTTGTGCTGGATCTGCACCGGGACGGTGTGGCAGATTCGGTGCGGCTGACGGAGAATATTAATGGAAAGCCTACGGCCCAGATCATGTTTTTTCAGGGTATGAGCCGCACGCCGGAGGGCGAGATCGCTTATCTGCCCAATCCGCATCTGCAGGAAAACCTTGCCTTTTGTTTTCAGATGCAGCTGGCCTGTGGACGATATCCGGGATTTGCAAGGAAAATTTATCTGAAGGGGCTGCGCTACAACCTGCACCTGCGGGGCAGATCTTCTCTGATCGAGGCCGGAGCCCAGACCAACACGAAAGAGGAGGTGTGGAATGCCATGGAGCTGTTGGCAGAGGTGGTGGATACGGTGCTCGATCCGGTGACGCAGAAATAGACATGCAGGAATTCACACATGCAGAAACCACAGCGATACGCTCTTGCAAGGAACCTGAAAAAATGATATCATAATAAATTGACAAACTAGACCTTATACGTTATTGGAGGAAATAAATACATGGCATCAATGGACCAAAGCAAGATCCGCAACTTCTGTATCATCGCCCATATCGACCACGGCAAATCTACTCTGGCTGACCGTATCATCGAGATGACCGGCCTTCTGACCAGCCGCGAGATGCAGGCACAGGTACTCGATAACATGGATCTGGAGCGGGAGCGTGGCATTACCATCAAGTCCCAGGCTGTCCGCACCGTCTACCATGCAAAAGACGGAGAAGAATATATTTTTAACCTGATCGATACTCCGGGTCATGTAGACTTTAACTACGAGGTGTCCCGAAGCCTGGCCGCCTGTGACGGCGCAATCCTTGTAGTGGATGCTGCACAGGGGATTGAGGCCCAGACCCTGGCAAATGTGTATCTGGCATTAGATCATGACCTGGATGTATTCCCGGTCATCAACAAGATTGATCTGCCAAGTGCGCGCCCGGACTGGGTTGCGGATGAAATCGAGGATGTGATCGGCATTGAGGCCCATGACGCGCCGCGCATTTCTGCAAAGACAGGACTGCATGTGGAAGATGTGCTGGAAGCAATCGTTCACAAGGTCCCGGCTCCGGTGGGAGACCCGGAGGCACCTCTGCAGGCCCTGATCTTCGACTCTCTGTACGACCCGTACAAGGGTGTTATCGTATTCTGCCGTATCAAAGAGGGAACCGTAAAGAAAGGTACGCTGGTGCGCATGATGGCAACAGGAGCACAGGAAGAGGTGGTTGAGGTTGGTTACTTCGGTGCAGGCCAGTTTATTCCGTGCGATGAGCTGAGTGCCGGCATGGTTGGCTACATCACAGCCAGCATCAAGAACGTGAAAGATACCCGCGTGGGTGATACCATCACTGACGCGAACCGTCCGTGCGCAGAGCCGCTTCCGGGCTACAAGAAGGTAACCTCCATGGTTTACTGCGGCCTGTACCCGGCAGATGGAGCAAAGTACAACGATCTGCGGGATGCTCTGGAAAAGCTGCAGTTAAATGATGCCTCCCTCTTCTTTGAGCCGGAGACCTCCATTGCTCTCGGTTTTGGCTTCCGCTGCGGATTCCTGGGTCTTCTGCATCTGGAAATCATTCAGGAGCGTCTGGAACGTGAGTACAACCTGGATCTGGTTACCACGGCTCCGGGTGTAGTATACCGTGTTCATAAGAAAAATGGTGAGATGATCGAGCTGACCAATCCGTCCAACCTGCCGGATCCAACCGAGATCGAGTACATGGAGGAGCCGATCGTCAGTGCGGAGATCATGGTTACCACCGAGTTTGTAGGCGCTATCATGACCCTGTGTCAGGAACGCCGCGGTATCTATCATGGCATGGAATACATTGAGGAGACGAGAGCGCTCTTAAAATACGATCTTCCTCTAAATGAGATCATTTACGATTTCTTTGATGCACTGAAGTCCCGCTCCAGGGGCTATGCGTCCTTTGATTATGACATGAAGGGCTATGAGACTTCTGAACTGGTGAAGCTGGATATTCTCATCAACAAGGAAGAGGTGGATGCCCTGTCCTTCATCGTGCATGCGGATTCTGCCTACGAGCGCGGCAGAAAGATGTGCGAGAAGTTAAAGGAGGAGATTCCGCGCCATCTGTTTGAGATCCCGATCCAGGCAGCGGTGGGCGGTAAGATCATTGCCCGCGAAACGGTTAAGGCAATGCGTAAGGATGTCCTGGCGAAGTGCTACGGCGGTGATATCTCCCGTAAGAAAAAGCTTCTGGAAAAACAGAAAGAAGGAAAGAAACGGATGCGTCAGGTGGGCAATGTAGAGATCCCGCAGAAGGCATTCATGAGTGTTCTGAAATTAGACGATGAATAAACGAGAACTGGAACTTTATATTCACATTCCCTTCTGTGCCCGCAAGTGTGCCTACTGTGATTTTTTGTCCTTTGCGGCGCCGGAGAGGGTGTATCGGGACTATATGGACAAGCTGATGGAAGAAATCTGCGGTCAGGGTCCGAATTTTCAGGAGTATCGTGTGTCCACGATCTTTGTGGGCGGCGGTACTCCGTCGCTGCTTCCGGCAGATCTGATCATGGAACTGTTTGCCACACTGCATGAGAACTTCGATATTTCTCTGGATGCAGAGATTACCATGGAGGCCAATCCCGGCACGCTTACCATGGAAAAGCTGGAGGTGTACCGTCAGAGCGGCGTAAACCGTTTAAGCATCGGTCTGCAGTCTGCGGACGATAAGGAACTGAAATATTTAGGCAGGATTCATTCCTACGACTCTTTTTTAAAGAGCTATCAGCGTGCAAGGCAGGCGGGATTTCAGAATATTAATATAGATCTGATGTCTGCCCTGCCGGGACAGGATGTGCATTCCTGGAAAAATACCTTAAAAAAGGTCATGATGCTGAGACCGGAACATATTTCCGCTTACAGCCTTATCATTGAAGAGGGGACCCTGTTTTATGAGCGCTTCGGCGAGCCGCAGGGAAGCTGCGCCTGTGGAGCACAGACGGCAGCAGAAGTAGCAGCCCGCGCGGCAGTCATGACGCTGCCGGATCTTCCGGATGAGGATACGGACCGGGAGATGTACCATCTGACCAGGGAGATGATGGCAGCGCACGGTTATGAGCGTTATGAAATTTCCAATTATGCGAAGAAAGGTTATGAATGCCGTCACAATACCGGCTACTGGACCGGTGTGGAGTATCTGGGGCTCGGCCTTGGCGCTTCCTCCTATACCTACGGCTACCGCTATCATAATACCGAAGACCTGCAGGAATATCTTTCTTTAAACCTCTATGAGGGCGGAGCCGCAGCACGTGACATAGAGGAACTTACTCTGGAAGACAAGATGGAAGAGTTTATGTTTGTGGGTCTTCGCATGATGAAGGGGGTATCCGGAAGTGAATTTCTGGACCGCTTCGGGCAGAATATGTGGAATGTATATGGTGATGCCTTAAAAAAACTGGAGAAGCAGGGACTCATTGAGGTGGAGGCGCCTGTGGTCCGGCTGACTGAGCTTGGAATCGATGTCAGCAATGTGGTCTTAAGTGAATTTTTGCTGGACCGATAACTGACGGTTTTTCTTAAGGATTTGTTTCCTTGTTCTTTCTGGACTCCTTTGCTATACTGTTTATAAATATAATGGTAAATAAAGGAATGCGGGAATGTGAAAACAACCCGTTTGGAAAGACATCCGGGAGGGACTGGAATGCTGATACGAAAGAATACAGATCAGGCGTCAGGAAAGCTGCGCCTGAGATTACAGCGGGCAGTGTGCCTGCTGGCGGTGTGTCTGCTGCTTGTACAGACTGGCATGCTTACTGTCCTGGCCGCACCGGTGGCATCGGTGATCCGATCCGATGAACTGCGGGGAGTATGGATCTCCTATCTGGACTGGGAAAAAATGCCGGCCGATCAGGAAGCCTTTAAGCGGGAGGTCGACAAGATGCTGGACCGCTGTGTGGAATTGAAGATGAATGCGGTATTCGTGCATGTACGCCCGGATGCGGATGCCATGTATCCGTCATCGTACTTTCCGTGGTCCCGTTTTGTGACGGGAACCCAGGGACATAACCCTGGCTATGATCCCTTTGCGATCTTTGTAAAGACAGCTCATAATAAAGGACTGCAGATTCATGCCTGGGTTAATCCGTACAGGGTGACCGGATATCACAATACCTGGGAGCAGGTTTCGGAGCAGAATCCGGCGAAAAAATGGCTGACGGATGGAAATCCGTCCAATGACCGCTGGGTGTTAAAGCAGAATGGCGCCTATTATTTCAACCCGGCCATTCCTCAGGTACGGGAACTCATCATCAATGGTGTGCGGGAGATTGCACAGAAATATACGGTAGACGGCATTCACTTTGATGATTATTTTTATCCTGAGGTGGATAACAGCAATGAAAGCCGTTGGTTTGATAAGCCGGAGTACGATGCCTCCGGCAGCAGCCTAAGCATAGCCCAGTGGAGACGGGAAAATGTCAATGAGCTGATCCGCGGCGTTTACCATGCAGTGAAGGAAGCACGTCCGTCCGCACAGTTCGGAATCAGCCCGGAGGGCTATGTGGAGCATCTTCGCAGTGACAACCGCCTGTTTGCAGATGTTGACGTCTGGCTGTCCCATGATGGCTATGTGGATTACATCATGCCGCAGATTTACTGGGGCTTTGAACATCAGCTGTCTAACGGCAGCCCGGCACCGTTTGCCTTTGAAAACAATTTAAAGACCTGGATCAGCCTGGTGAAAAGGGGTCATGCAAAGCTATACATCGGACTGGCCATGTATAAGGCCGGAAGCAACGCAAGAGATAATACCGGAATTCCGGAGTGGAAACGATATGACGATATTATCAGCCGTCAGGTGGAAGCAGGGCGGGCAAGCGGTTCGGTATCCGGTTACTGCTTCTACGAATACAGTTCGTTCCAGGACGAAGCCTGCCAGAAGGAAGTGCGGAATCTGATGAAAGTATTTCGGTAAGAGCCGGAGCACAGCTCCGTTTTGCATGAACAAATAAAGCGTTTTCGGAACGCTCAGATCAAAGGAGAAGAGAGATGAAAAAGTTAGAGGAGTATGTTGTAAGCATTCCGGATTTTCCGGAGCCGGGAATCATTTTCCGCGATGTTACTTCTATCCTGCAGGATGCAGACGGACTGGCACTGGCCATAGACAACATTCGTGAAATGGTAAAAGATCTGGATTACGATGTTGTGGTAGGACCGGAATCCCGAGGATTTATCTTTGGTGTGCCGGTTGCCTACGCAGAGCACAAGAGCTTTGTGCCGATTCGCAAGAAGGGCAAGCTGCCACGTGAGACTATCACAGCAAAATATGATCTGGAATATGGCTCAGCTGAGATTGAAATCCATAAAGATGCCATCAAACCGGGACAGAAGGTTGTTGTGGTAGATGATCTCATCGCTACCGGCGGCACCACCGAGGCCATCATCAGCCTGATCGAGCAGCTGGGCGGTGAGGTCGTAAAGCTCTGTTTCGTGATGGAACTTGCAGGCTTAAAAGGCAGGGAGCGCCTTGCCGGATACAAGGTAGAGTCCGCAATCATTTATGAGGGCAAATAAAAATTGAGTTACAAAGCTGAATAAAGGTCCGGAAGTGAAAGAGACCGCCTTCCTCTATTTTCACATATCGTTGTTTGCTTGCTCTCGCTAACACGCGTTCGCCTGTGTCGGATTAACATCCGCCACATTCGGACGTGTGTGCTCAAGATGCAAACACCT
>NZ_DBFCCJ010000039.1:0-20413 GCF_048380235.1 Ventrimonas sp.
AGCACACACGTCCGAATGTGGCGGATGTTAATCCGACACAGGCGAACGCGTGTTAGCGAGAGCAAGCAAACAACGATATGTGAAAATAGAGGAAGGCGGTCTCTTTCACTTCCGGACCTTTATTCAGCTTTGTAACTCAAATTTTTATTGTTACAGCGATAATCCGCCGCGTGCTCTCGCCCGTCTGTCGCGGATGGACTGGATCACCGGAACCAGGAACATAGCCACAAGGCCGCCTGCGAATCCGTTGTTATATAGATTCATACCTCCATATACGATTCCCACATTCAGTGCTACGGAGGAATGTAAAAATCCTGCGATCACACCGGCGATGATTCCAAACTCACCGGCAATCGGTGCCAGAGTGGTAGAAAGAAGCAGAGCAAGGATCGCCGATGGGTCGGTGATGTTCCAGCTTTTTGCCTCACTGGCAATCAGCACTCCGGCCATGACCGGAAGAATATTGCGCAGATGCTTACCGGTAGCACTGAAGCCCACCACGGTAAAAATCCCGCCGATAGTCGGACCGTTTAAATCCGCACCTACCATCACCACAAAGAGCATGGAAGCCAGACCATTCACGCCCATATTGATCATGACTGCTGCGCCACCCTCAGACTTATAGTAGTCGGTTCCTCCCAGTCCGTAGGACCGCAGAATACTGCGGTAATCCTCCAACGCCATGGGATCAGTGATAATACCATACAGGATCATGGCTCCAAACAGAATTGCCAGCAGAATGATAAATGTCTGATTCTGACCGGTAAACCAGATCAGACGGGATTCAATGGTTACGCCAAAGGATTTCAGGATGGATACGATCACGGTCGCAATAATTCCACCGGCAAATCCTACGTTGTAAAGAGAATAACCCTTGTGAGAAAAATGCACATGGGTACTTAACGGCGGCAGTACGAATCCAATGATGATGCCCGTAGCCGCGCACAGAAGGAACCGCAGCGGCAGCGGCAGATCCACAATGTGCATGACCTGGCTTACGATCGGGGACAGGCTTGTACCGTAAAATCCAACGTACAGGTAACGCTTTACGGTAGTCTTATGATACCTTGCGTATAAGAACACCCCCACCAGAATCATCCAGATGTTTAACAGATTTTTTCCGAACAGGGAGAAACCAAACATCAGGCAGGTAGATGTAACGGTATGTCCGTCAAAATTCATATCCAGGGCATACATGATACCGATACAGATCAGTGTCAGTACACCGGCATTGATAAATGCAGCACCCACACCTCCGATCACGAAATAGTCTGTGATCAGAAAGTCCGGCTCTCGTATGATCTCCACGATTCCGCGAAAGATTTGATCCACCGGCTGCATAAACAGACCCACCACAATAAAATACAGCGGAAGCAGCGACAGGATCAAAAAGCATTTCTTTTTTGAAAGGGGTCTCTGTATTCCAAATCGATTCATCGATTCCTCCATTATCCAAGGAATGCAGTTACTCCGAAATAGAACAGCACGATGACGCCCAGCACGATCCGGTAATAACCAAATACCTTAAAGTTATTCTTTCTGATGTAGCCCATCAGGAATTTGATGGAGTACACCGACACTACAAATGCGATCACCATACCGGCGATCAGGTAAAACAGCTCCAGTCCGGTAAAATGGAAACCGAACTTCACCAGCTTTAGCAGACTGGCGCCGAACATAACCGGAATACCCAGGAAAAAGGAAAACTCTGCTGCCGCGCTGCGGGAGCAGCCCAGGATCATGGCACCTAAAATGGTGGCGCCGGAACGGGAGGTACCCGGCACCAGAGAAAGCACCTGGAACAGGCCAATGAAAAACGCAGTCTTGTAAGAGATCTGTCCGGTACGCTGGATCGGGAAATCTGTATACTGATTATGATTTTCCAGAACGATAAACAGTATACCGTAAATGATCAGCATAGCTGCCACCACATATCCATTGTACAGGTGGGCATCCATCCAGTCATCCAGAAGCAGCCCCAGTATTGCCGCCGGAACGCAGGCTACCACAATCTTCATCCAGAGCTTTACGGTCCCCGCCTTCTGTGCCTTTGTTTTTCCCGGATCAAAGGGATTCAGGCGCCGGAAATACAGGACGACAACTGCCAGAATGGCCCCCAGCTGGATCACCACCCGGAACATGGACATAAATGCATCCGTCACGTTTAAGTGGATGATCTCATCCACCAGGATCATATGCCCGGTACTGCTGATGGGAAGCCATTCGGTAAAGCCCTCCACAATACCCAGTACCAGAATCTTCAGAAATTCAATAAACTCCATCGTTCTGCCTCATTTCTTTTTGTCATATTTATAACAATTCAAAAAAATCATTTTACTACATTTTCAATCTGCCAGTCAATCGGAGTCAGTCCATTTGCCTCCAGAAATGCATTGGTCTTGCTGAATGGTTTGCTTCCGAAAAATCCGCGGTACGCGGAAAGCGGACTCGGATGCGGTGCCTCCAGGATCAGATGCTTCGGATTGTCCAGCATGGACTTTTTCATCTGGGCCGGACGTCCCCAGAGGATAAATACCATCGGACGGTCCTGCTCATTTAAGATTTTAATGGCCGCGTCCGTAAACTCCTCCCAGCCGATCCCGCGATGGGAATTGGCTGCATGGGCCCGCACCGTCAGTACGGTGTTTAACATCATGACTCCCTGTTTCGCCCATTTTACCAAATATCCGTTGTTCGGTATGTAACAGCCCAGATCATCGTGCAGCTCCTGATAGATGTTCACCAGAGAAGGCGGAATCTCGACATCCGGCTTCACAGAGAAGCACAGGCCGTGGGCCTGCCCCACATTATGGTACGGATCCTGTCCCAGGATCACCACTTTTACTTCCGATAACGGTGTAAATTCGAATGCATTAAAAATATCATTCGGATCCGGGAATACCTGTCTCGTTTCATATTCATGTTTTACCGTCTCGTACAGTTTTTTATAATACGGCTTTTTAAACTCCCCGCTTAGCGGGCCAAGCCAGTCATTTGCAATGGCTCCCATAGTTATTTGACAGCTCTCCTTTCCTTTCCGATGCCGCTTTTTGGAAGCACCGGATCCTCACACTGTTCCCGACCCGTTACAGCCGCACAGAAATACCGCGTTCCCGCAGATACTGCTTCAGATCCCGGATTTCCAGCTCCTTATAATGGAACAGCGATGCCGCAAGCGCCGCATCTGCCTTTCCTTTCGTCAGCGCATCGTAAAAATGTTCCTTCGTTCCTGCGCCGCCGGAAGCGATAACCGGAACCGACACATTTTCCGCAATCAGAGATGTGAGTTCATTATCGTAACCAGCTTTAGTTCCATCACAGTCCATGCTGGTAAGCAGGATCTCGCCGGCTCCCAGGGAATCTGCCTTCATGGCCCACTCGACCGCATCCAGACCGGTGTCAATGCGCCCGCCGTTCTTGTATACATTCCAGCCGGAGCCATCTTCCCGGCGTCGCGCATCAATGGCCACGACTACGCACTGACGGCCAAACTTATCTGCTGCGTCGCTGATCAGCTCCGGCGTATTGATGGCGGAAGAATTGATGGAAATCTTATCCGCGCCCTCGCGGAGAAGGCGCCGGAAATCCTCCACGGTACGAATGCCTCCGCCCACGGTAAACGGGATAAACACGGTTTCTGCCACCCGGCGTACCATGTCCACCACAGTCTCTCGCGCATCGGAAGATGCCGTAATATCCAGAAATACCAGTTCATCGGCACCAGCCTTATCATATGCTGCAGCAATCTCCACCGGATCACCTGCATCCCGCAGATTTACAAAATTAACACCTTTTACTACCCGGCCATTGTGAACATCCAGGCAGGGAATGATTCTCTTTGTAAACATATGCTCCTCCAAACTGCCCTATCCACTACAGGCTGATGAAATTTTTCAGGATCTGAAGTCCCACCTCACTGCTCTTTTCCGGGTGGAACTGGCAGGCAAACACATTGCCCTGCTCTACTGCAGCATGAATATGAGTGCTGTACTCCGTGGTGGCCGCCACGATTTTGGGATCCTCTGCTTTTAAATAATAAGAATGAACAAAATATACATAGGCTCCATTGGAGATTCCCGCAAACAGCCTTGTGTCCGGTTTTATCTCCAGGGAATTCCATCCCATATGCGGGATCTTCAGGCCCGGACTATCCGGAATCTTTAAGATCTGGCCCTTTAAGATACCAAGTCCCTTCACTCCGTCGCTCTCATCACTGTGCTCAAATAACAGCTGCAGTCCAAGACAAATCCCAAGAAGCGGCGTACCGTTCTTTACTGCCTCCCGGATCACATCCACCAGACCGTACTGGTGCAGGCGCTCCATGGCGTCTCCAAAGGCACCCACGCCCGGCAGGATCAGCTTATCTGCCGCAAGAATCGTATTCTTATCTCTTGTCACAACCGGCTGCTCACCCAGAGCGATCAGCGCTTTTTCCACACTTCGAATATTTCCGGCATCGTAGTCTATTATCGCAATCATTGGTGTCCTCCATGCAGTTACTGGTTATCAGATTCTTTTTTATTCTACATTATAATCACTTTTTATCATCCAGTCTACTGAATTTTGGTGGACACCCCGCGCACGATCTTTCAATTCTTCCGTTGTCTGCGGAAACGTCTGGTTCACCCGCAGGAAGAAAGATCCCTGGTTAAAAAACGCGGTCTTCTCAAACGGGAAGCGAATCACACCCGGATTTGCAAAACCAACCCCAAGCTCCAGAATGACCAGATCTTTGTTAAAGGTTCCGGTCAGCCACTGGGTATAGCGGTTCCACTGAGGCAGATAGCCTTCTTCAATATAAGGGTGCGCCTCGATGGTGTTGCCGGTGAGCGGCGCGCCGCAGTGTGGGCAGATACCGGACGGGACCTCATCCGGTTCCCAGATATCCTTCGTGCATCCCGCAGAGCACTGTTTCCAGGTCTCGTTGCCGCATGGCGCTACGATCCTCTGTATCCGTTTGTCCTTGGGCTTTTCCTGTACCGGGAACAGACGGTCCATGAGAACCTGAGTCTGCTCATCCGCTGCCGGGCAGGAGACCTCTTCCATATGAATCTCCTCCGTCACGGCAGTCTCTGTCTGGCTGCCCAGCTCCGTCTCAAAAATCAGCGCGTCTGTGGCCATGGTAATGATAAAATAATCCTTATCCTTCACCAGCTCATACAGATTTGCATAAGCCTCCCGCAGCCGCGCCTCCTGCGCTTCATCACCGCGTTTCCATTTCCACTCCTCGCCCAGTCCGATCAAAAGCTTCTGACAGCCTGCAAGGCGTGCACGTATCATCTCTGTATCCATCCTGTATCCTCCTGAAATCTTCTGTTTTATCCTGCTGCTTTTTCTGCAGTCCCTTATTTCAAATCCGGCTCACCGTGTACTTCTTCATACACCCCAAGCCATGCCATACACTGTTCATGCCACCGTTTAAAGGCCTCATCACGCCTGGCTTTCGCAGCTGCCACAGCGTCAGGGATTCCCGGCTCCAGCGTCCAGTATGATTCCGACATTTTCCACTCAGCCAGCAGCCCACGGTACTCCGCCTCCAGCCGTCCATATTCCAGTTCCTCCGGCTCCAGCTTTTCGTAAACCAGCCGCAACTTCCAGTCCGCATATGCTTCTTCCGTGGAGAATTCCCGAAGCCGGTGGCGCTCCGCCTTCGGCACAGTCCGCATCCCCTCTAAAAGAGCCGCGTCCTCTGCCTTCACCTGGGCAGAGAGTTCCTCGCCGTACGCCTCCGCCTTCTGCCTTTTTTCCAGATAATGCTCATACCCGAATGGGTAATACATCGGACCGGTCTCTTCAAAGATCAGCACGCTCTGTGCCACCTGGCGGATAAAATACCGGTCGTGGGATACAAACAGAATGGTTCCCTGATAAGCCTGAAAGGCCGATTCCAGTGTTTCCTTCGCCTGCACATCCATATGGTTGGTCGGCTCATCTAAAATCAGGAAATTTGGTCGGCTCTGCAAAAGCTCTGCCAGCACAAGCCTTGCCTTTTCGCCGCCGGATAAATCACTCACCCGCCGGGATGCCAGCTTGCCCGTGAACAGATACATCCCCAGGATATTTCGCACCTCTTTTTCCGTCAGAGCCGGGAACAGGTCGTGGAAATGCTCTGCCACAGACTTATCTGACTGAATTTCCGCAGAATGCTGGTCAAAATATCCGATGGTAATGTTATTCCCCAGCACACATCGTCGTTCGACCGATCTGTCCTTCTCCTGAAACGGCTGCAAAAGTCCGGCCACCGTCTTTAAAAACGTACTTTTTCCGGCTCCGTTGGCTCCCAGAATACCAAGCTTCTGCCCTCTCCGGATCCGCATGGTAATCTCTAAAAGGGGCCGGTCATAACCGATTTTCAGATGCTCTGCCTCAAACACCCACTTGCTGCCCGGGATCAGCGGTTCGATATTGCCGGTAAACAGATGGACATCATCTTCCACCGGTTTTTCTACCCGCTCCATGCGCTCCAGCTGCTTTTTCTTGGCTCGCGCAAAGGAGGCTTTTGTCGGCTTGTGCCGGAACCGCTCGATCACGCCGTTTAACCGGTCTTCTTCCTCCTTCTGGCGTTCCCAGGCCTTTTGCTGCCGCTCGATCCGCTTTCGCTTTTCGGTGCGGTATTCGCTGTAATTGCCCGCGTACCGGGTCAGTTTTCCATCTGAAACCTCCACGACAGCCTCCGCTACCTGGTCCAGAAAGAAGCGGTCATGAGACACCAGCACCACTGCATGCTCATACCATTTCAGATACTGCTCCAGCCACTGGATCGTGGCAATATCCAGATGATTGGTCGGCTCATCTAACAGTAAAATATCCGGCTTTTCCAGAAGCAGACGGATCAGCGCGATCTTCGTCTGCTCACCTCCGGAAAAATCGCCGATCTTTTTGTGCTTGTCAGCCCTTGCAAAGCCAAAGCCGGTAAAGATCCGGTCATACTCCTGCTCATATTCAAACCGTTCCCGTGCAAAGGTATCGCGAAACGGGCATGCCGCCAGAAGAATCTCCTCCACGGTCTGTTCCCGGTCCGAAAAAGCCTGCTGCTTTAACATCCCCACGGTCAGCCGGCGAGAACTCGTCACACCTGCTCCCTGGCGCCTGTCGTCCCGGTCCAGGGAAAGCTCTCCTGCGATCAGCTTTAAAAGTGTGGTCTTTCCTGCGCCATTTCGCCCCACCAGGGCAATCTTTTCATTTCCCTTTATCTCAAAATTCACATGGGACAAAATCACATGTCCGCCCGCCGAAACGGTACCATCCGTAATCTGATATAACATAAAAACCTCTTTTCTTTGTTACTGGTAACAGTGTAGCAAAAAAAAGAGGCTTTTAAAAGTTTTTTACCGGATCTTTTTATTTCTCAACAGGTTCATAATGCACACCATGCTCCCCGCAGACCTCCCGGACCAGTCCTTCCTGTTTCAGATGGTCCAGATGCGCAAAGCATTCACCCAGGGCAAACCAGCGCTGGGCCGGCGGAAAATCATCCCAGCCATCACAGTGGATCTTCCATTTCATGCAGCCCGTAATATCATAAAGGCAGGGCTTCTTCACCGGATCATGCTGCAATCCACGGACAATTCTAAGGCAGTCTGCCAGACGCTTCTTATGATGCTCCTTCAGCTGACGAATCCTGAGCTTCATATCCCCTGCCTGCCGGTGCCCCGGAAACGGCAGGGTAACCGGATAGGCTTCCAGCTTGTCCAGGCTCCTTAAATAATCGCCCAGCGAGTCCGGCACATCCCACCAGTCTGTGATATTGGGCGTAATGTCAAACAGCACGTGATCCCCCAGAAGCATGGCGCCGGTACCGCAGACTTCAAAGCAGAAATGCCCTGGTGTATGTCCCGGTGTCCAGATGGCCCGCAGCGTGTACCGCCCCGCTAAGATCACATCTCCTTCCTCCAGCAGCGTATAATCCCGGAAGGAAAGCGGCGCTGCCATGGTTCTGGACGGCGTACATGCTAACATCGCCTGCAAAAGCGATTCCTCAATTCCGTTTTCCCGGAAGCGTTCCGAACGGTGCTCCTGCAATGTTCCGTCCATAAACCGGTAATCCTCCCGGCTGATATATACCCTTCCGCCCGGCCGGATCAGCTCCGGGGCGTTCCCACTGTGATCTGCATGAAGATGTGTCAGCAGGATATCCGTATCCTCCATGGATACGCCAAGCTGCCCCAGCCCCTTAAGGAGCGCTTTTTTGCAGCCTTCTGTCCGAAATCCGGTATCCACCAGCAGATTGCGCTGCTTCGCCTCCCTGCTGCCCCGGAACAGATAGCTGTTTAACTCTTTGAGTGGATTACCCTCCAGAGGCACCGGAATCCGGAACACCTCCGGCAGCACCTCCCTGATGTCATATCCCATCATGTCTAAGTCCTCCGCTTTGCCTTAATTGAAAAAATTTCCTATCATACAAACAAAAGAGCGGGACACTTCTGCATCCCACTCTCTTATAAAGGTTCGTTTTATGATCAGTCTTTTGCTTCTGCCTTGTCCAGTTCCTCGATGATTGCCGGAATCACTTTATACAGATCACCTACAATGCCAACGTCTGCGATCTCGAAGATCGGTGCAGACTCGTTGGTGTTGATGGCAACGATCAGCTCAGAGTCCTGCATACCTGCTACGTGCTGGATTGCTCCGGAAATACCGCATGCAAAGTATACCTTCGGTTTTACGGTGGTACCGGTCTGTCCTACCTGGTAGGAATGATCGATCCAGCCTGCATCTACTGCTGCACGGGAAGCTGCTACTACGCCGCCCAGCTTATCTGCCAGCTGCTTTAATAAGTCAAAGCCCTCCGGCTTGCCAAGTCCCATACCGCCAGATACGATGATCTTTGCGTCGGTCAGGGAAACCGTCTCTTTTAAGCTCTTAACGATCTCCAGAACCTTGGTACGGATCTCGCCTTCCTTAAAGGAAACGTTTAATTTTATAACCTCACCCTTACGGCCTGCCTGGTACTGTGCTTTCTCCATAACGCCAGGACGTACGGTAGACATCTGCGGTCTGTGATCCGGGCAGATAATCGTAGCCATTAAGTTTCCGCCGAATGCCGGACGGGTCTGCTGAATCTTCTTATCGGTCGGGTCGATCTCCAGCTTGGTGCAGTCTGCAGTCAGACCAGTGTTGCAGTTAACTGCCAGACACGGGCCAAGGTCACGTCCGATATGTGTTGCACCTAACAGAACGATCTCCGGTTTGTATTCCTCAATTGCCTTGCCAATGGTAATGCTGTAAGCGTCGGTACGGTAATCCTTTAATTCCGGATCATCTGCCAGATATACCTTATCTGCGCCATATGCAAACAGCTCATCGGTCAGTCCTCCTACGTTTTCGCCAAGAAGTACGGCACACAGCTCACATCCAACTGCGTCAGCCAGCTTGCGGCCCTCTCCGAGCAGCTCGATTACTACCGGCATGATCTTGCCTTCTCTCTGCTCTGCAAATACCCATACGCCTTTGTAGGCGCTTAAATCCTTTACGTCTGCCATTTCTTCGTACCCTTTCCTTTCACTTGTGCTTAGATGTAATGCTTCTCGACCAGTTTGCCTACAAGCTTTGCACCCATCTCCTGAATGCTGCCCTCAAGCATTTCGCCCTTGCCCTTCTGCGGCGGGGTGAAGGAACGGAATACACGGGTAGGAGAAGCTTTCAGTCCACAGTCTGCCGGATCCAGGTCAACTGCAACGTGATCCCATACGGTGATCTCTTTCTGGTAAGCATCTACGATACCGCCAATGCTCATGTATCTTGGGGTATTTAACTCTTTCACTGCAGTCAGCAGGCACGGCATGCCAACCTCGATGACCTCGTAGCCATCCTCAAGCTGTCTCTGTACGATAACCTTGTCGCCTTCTACTTTGTAATCCTGTACATAGGTAACAACCGGAACACCAAGTCTCTGGCCGATCTGCGGTCCAACCTGAGCGGTATCACCATCGATTGCCTGACGGCCAGCGAAGATGATGTCAACCTTGCCCAGCTCATTGACCTTGCGGATACCAGCTGCGATGGTGGTAGAGGTTGCGCAGGTATCTGCACCACCGAATACACGGTCGCTTAACAGATATGCTTCATCAGCGCCCATTGCCAGGCACTCACGCAGCATGTAGGTTGCCTGAGGCGGTCCCATGGTCAGGACTGCAACAGAGGTTCCCTCCGGGTCTTTGTCTTTTAACTGAAGTGCTGCCTCCAGCGCATTTGCGTCATCCGGGTTTAAGATACTCGGAACACCCTCACGGATCAGGGTTCCCTTAACCGGATCAATCTTTACTTCTGTGGTGTCTGGCACCTGTTTTACACATACTAAGATCTTCATTATGGTCTGCTCCCTCCTAATTACTTCAGTAATTTACCAGAAATTACCATCTGCTGTACCTGGCTGGTTCCTTCGTAGATCGTGAATACACGACAGTCACGGAACATACGCTCAATCTTGTAGTCCTTGATGAAGCCATATCCACCATGGATCTGAACGGTCTTGGCAGCGATCTCGTTGCAGACCTCAGATGCGTAGAATTTTGCCATGGAGGCTGCCATGGAAGCATCCTGACCGTTATCGATCAGCCATGCAGTCTTGTAAACCAGGTTCTTGGCTGCCTCAAGCTTGGTTGCCATCTCAGCCAGCATAAATGCGATCGCCTGGAATTTTGCGATCGGACGGCCAAACTGCTTTCTCTCTTTTGCATACTTGATCGCTTCATCCAGACAGCCCTGTGCAACACCGATAGACTGTGCAGCAACGCCCATACGTCCGGTATCCAGAGTCTTCATTGCGTTAATGAAGCCCTTGCCTTCCTGACCAAGCAGGTTGTCTTTATGTACACGTACATTTTCCAGAATGATATCACTGGTTGCGCAGCCTACGACACCCATCTTTTTCTCCGGCTTACCACAGGATACACCCTCCTGCTTCATGTCTACGATGAATGCGGAAATACCCTTGGTTCCCATGCTCATGTCGGTCTTTGCGTATACAACCGCCCAGTCAGCCAGAGGCGCCATGGTGATAAAGGTCTTACGGCCATTCAGGACATAGTAGTCACCATCTTTTACTGCAGTGGTCTGCATGCCGCCTGCGTCGGAACCTGCGCCCGGCTCAGTCAGCGCGAAGCAGACCTTCTTTTCGCCGGTTACGACCGGACGTAAATATTTCTCTTTCTGCTCAGCGTTTCCGGAAAGAAGGAACGGACCGCCGGAAAGGGAGTTCGGGGAAGAAACATAAATACTTGCAACACCGGATACTCTTGCGATCTCTTCCATTACGATAACGTAAGAACGCGCGTCTCCGCCCTGTCCACCGTACTGCTTCGGAACCTTGATTCCGAAGAAACCGGCTTTTGCCATCTTGTCGAGGATTTCCTCTGGGAAAACCTCCTCTTCCTCGACTTTGTCAAGAATTTCTTTTGTCAGCTCTGTCTCTGCAAATTCTCTTGCCAGTTTTCTGACCAGTTCATGCTGCTCTGTGAAAAATGCGTCTGCCATCTTGCTCTATTTCCTCCTTCATACATATTGGTATCTAAACCGGATTGCTCCGGCTGTATGCTTATTCTTGTGTGCCGCCAGCCGTCTCACGCTGTTTTGCGGCACGCTCCGCTGCTTCTTTTCGCAGCTCCTTTAATTCAATCTTACCACTCGCGTTCATGGGGAATTTCTCAAACCAGAATACATAGGCCGGAACCTTATAATCTGCCAAATGCTGTTTTAAATAGGAAAGCATCCGTTCTTTATCGATCTGCACTCCCGGCTGCAAAATCACGCAGGCTGCAATTTCTTCCTGAAGAACCTGCGCCGGAACTCCTACTACCTTAACATCCGCCACCCCTTCATAACGGCGGATCATAAACTCAATCTCCCGCGGAGAAATATTTTCTCCCGCACGGATGATCATCTCTTTGAGGCGTCCGGTAATATGAAGCTCACCCGTTTCGTCGAAGTAGCCGATATCTCCGGTCCTCAGCCATCCATCCTCTGTGAAGACTTTGGCATTGGCCTGCGGCAGATGATAATACCCCAGCATGACATTATAGCCCTGAACCTGAATTTCTCCGGCCTTCCCCGGTGCTGCTTCTTTCCCGGTTGCAAGATCTGCGATACGTGCCTTCACATGTTCGATCACATGTCCGGCCGATACCGCCTTGATTTCATTTGGATCATCCCAGTCTGCAATGGCAATACATGGTGATGTTTCTGTCTGTCCGTAAGACGGCTGCAGATGCATCTGCGGAAACCGTCTGCAGATTTCCAGAAAATCCTCCGGGGTACACGGGGAGCCTGCGATGATGCCGGATTTCAGATCTGGTGCCTGACGTCCCGCGTACTGCGGTTTGCGGATCAATGCGAGAAACATGCTCGGAACACCGTTTAAGATCGTACATTTGTACTGATCAATGGCGTCCCACACATGGGCTGTCCGAAAATACGGGATCAGGCACATAGCCATGCCTCCTGTGATACACGCAATCACGCCGGCAGTGATGCCGAAGCAATGAAACAGTGGAACGGTTATGCACATCTTATCCGTAACGCCCCAGTGCATTGCCTCCACCATGGCACGGCTGTTGTTGATCAGCTGCTCATGGCTCAGCAGGATCCCCTTTGGAAGGGATGTGGTGCCGGACGTAAAGATCATGCAGGCCGCGTCCTCCGGCTGTACCTGGCTTTTCAGCTCCTGTACACGGGCCAGAAGTTCCGGTGACTTTTCCCGGCGGCCGAAGCTGTCCGGGCTCATCCAGGTTCCTGCTTCCTTTTCATCCAGATGAAGGAAGCGCTTTACCTTCGGCGTATCCTTCCGGATATCCGCGATCACATCATCATAGACAATATCCTTGCAGCCAGTGCCGCAGAACACATATTCCACATCGGAGTAATTCAGGATTCCCTTCAGTTCTTCATCCCGGTAACAGGTATTGATCAGCACCGGAACGGCACCAATCTTCACCAGCGCCAGAAAGGTAAATACCCAGTTCGGACTGTTGACACTCCAGATTCCCACATGGGTTCCCCGTGTGACTCCCATATCGTCCAGTCTGCCTGCCATAAGATCTGATGTCTCATCCAGCTGGGCGAAGCTACAGCTCCAGCCAAACATTTCCATAGCGGTGTGATCTCCGATCACGGCTGCCTGTTCCTTCAGATACTGCCCGATTGTTTTTTTCGTCAATTCCATGTTCTCTCCAACTTGTATACAAGTCATTGCCGCATAGAGGGCTGCGTGGCTTCTGCGCCTGCGCAGCCCTGCTTCCTTACTACAATGCTAAGGAACACTCATTATGCTTTTTTCGGATCTTCCCAGATATAAAGAGTTCCGTTTGCTTTCAGTGCATCAATCTGCTCATCATTATAACCGATTTCCTTCAGAACATCAACACCCTGCTCACCGATTAACGGTCCACGTCTGTAATCCGGAACACCCATATTTTCAAACTTAACAGGTGTACGAACCAGTCTTCTGGTATTGCCATTAGAATAGGTCATATCGTAGAAGCAGTGATTTGCTTCTGCCTGCTTATCGTTACGGATCTCGATCCAGTTCTGGCACAGTGCGAACGGAATATCTGCTGCAGTCAGGATTTCTCTCCATTCTGCTGCGGTCTTCTTTTCGAAAGCTTCCATAACAATATCATAAACTTCCGTAGTCAGACCCTTTTCCTGACAGGTCAGGATCGGGAAGTAATTCTCATTCTCTACCAGATCCTCACGGCCTACTGCTGCAATGAACTTCTTGTAATAGGTGTTGTAATCCGGCATACAGGTCTGAATATAACGGTCATCTGCAGTATGCCATGCGGAGTTGAACGGGTTAGCGCCATTGCGGATGTTGATCGGATACTGCTGTGCAATACCTTCATAGTTGGATGCCTGAACCATCATGCCCATGTTGTATACAGCACTCTCAAACAGGGAGGTCTCAACCTTCTCACCGACACCTTTGGTCTTTGCCTGATATAATGCAGCCAGAATACCTGCTACCAGGTTCATACCTACGTTGTGGTCACCGACACCAGGTGCACCGTTAAACGGGACATCGCTTCTCTGACGCAGAGTCTCAAAGTATCCGCCTCTTGCGAAGAATGCGGTAAAGTCAAATCCCGGAAGATCCTTATCCGGACCATATTCACCATAACCGGTACAGATTGCATAAACCAGCTTCGGATATCTTTCCTTTAAGGTTTCATAGTCAAGACCAGCTCTCTGAAGAGCCTGTACACGCCAGTTGGTGATCAGGACATCTGCGGAATCCAGCAGCTTGAAGAATGCCTCCTTACCCTCCGGAGTTTTCATGTTCAGGGAGATACATCTCTTATTACCATTCTCCAGATCCCAGGTTGTATTCTCATACATATCTAACGGACGTCCCTCAGACGGAGCGGTATATCTTAACGGATCACCCTTTGCGGACTCAATTTTAATAACATCTGCTCCAAGGTCAGCCATAAATCTGCCTGCGGTTGCCGCAGCGATAAAGGTTGCCAGCTCAATAACTTTTACACCTTCCAATGGTTTGCTCATTTTATGTTACACTCCTTTTTGAAAAATATAATGTTCCTAACAGATTCAGTCTTTGGTATCGAACTTGGTAGCTGCCATATGTACCAGATATGGGATCATGATAACCGGAATGGTTAAATAGCCCAGGTACTTGTAGCCTACTGCCACGATCTTATTCAGACCCAGCTGAGCAATACCGAATGCTACTACGGTGCAGATCAGGGTAACAACGATAACCTTTACACCCGGTTTTGCAGTCGGATCAAAGTTTTTGTCCAGGGAAGAACATACACGGTTGGACATACCTGCGATCATGTTTACTGCAGTAGATACAGAACCAAGTACGATCAGGATGGAAATGATCGGACGAAGCACGCCCGGTGCCACACCTCTGTTTACCAGGATCAGCAGCGGAATGCTCTCGGTTGCGAAGTTCGGATCATTTGCGATTGCCATCAGACCAACAACAGCCATCAGGCAAATCAGAACGTTTACGAAAAATCCCTGAACCATAGAGGTCTTCGCGTCATCCGGAGATGCGAACGGTTTTGCGTGCTGTACTAACAGACCGATGGATGCCAGCTGGAAGGCTGCATATACGAAGCCGATCCACAGTGCCTTGCCAAACGGTGCCGGATTTGCCATGCTCGCGGAAATGTTTGCGGAAATATCACCCCACTGTGCGATGATATTCGGAATATAAACGATCAACAGTCCCGCAACAATCAGTACCGATAAAGTAGCAGCCACTTTACGTACTACGTTGGTGCCATATACAGCTACCGCAAAAATAAAGATTCCTACAAAGATGGTTCCAACCCAGTGATTAATGCCAAATGCACTTTCCATAGTGCTGACGCCGGTTGCGAATGCTGCTGCCGGAGCTACGCATATCGTCACAATATATACCAGCTCATACAGATTGGAAAAAATCGGCGCATACTTGCCATAAAAACTGTTATTGAAGCTTCTGTAATCATAAACCTCATGCTTCTTTGCATATCTCAGTGCATACCACTGGAAAAATGCACCCAGAAATTGAGTCATAATGCAGGTTACGAATGCCCAGATTCCGAACTGTACGAAATACTGACGAAGCTGGTTGCCTGATGCAAAACCGCCGCCGAACTGTGTCGTAAACCACACAAATGCAACACCTACTGTTACGGACATTTTGTCTTTACTGATCATAATGCCATCCCCCTATTTTTTTCTGCAAATCCTGTTCTATGAAAGGCTTCCCGCCTGACATAGTTCCCACAGTTTCTTTTATATCGCAAAGCGGACGATTCCGACCCGCCTCTCGATCAACATTTTGTTACAGCATTTCCTTGAACGCCTGGATCATGGTGGCTGCCTGCTCGTAGTTTACCATCTGGCGGTCAACCTCGATATTTAAGTTCAGGAGACCTGCCTGCTCGCATGCTCTCTTGATCGGAACGTAATCAAACTCCTCCGGATCACAGAACTTGGTCATCAGAACGATGATGCCCTTTGCGTCATGGGCCTTTGCCTGCTCAATGATATAATCCACACGTTTCTTTTCCTTATCATAAAGGAGTGTGCAGTTGTCCATGTTTGCGAATTTTTGTGCCAGTGCGTCTACCGGATTCGTCATTTCCGGGGTATCGGTACGATACTGTCTGGTCTCGTTCGCAACATCATCTGCAACAATCTGGATGCCGTTGTCGTCGAAAATCTTTAACATGCCAGGAGCATCTGCCAGAATGCCGCTTACCAGAACACGGGCTGTGCGGGTGCTCTTCGGACCGGCTAAGAGCTCAGCAGTCAGTTCTTTTACAATTGCGGTATGCTCTTCCGGAAGCATGAACCATGCGCTCTTGAATACATCGCTTCTCTCAGCTGCGGTGATATCTGCATTTGCTGCTGCCTCAGAGAATGCTCTCATAGCTGCGTTGTGCTCGTTGTATACTTTAATGGACTCAGACAGCGCGAACTCGGAGAAGTGTGCTCCGGTTGCAACGGTCAGGTCATTGATGACTCTCTCATAACCGGCCTTGGTGAACTTGATGCCGAAATCCGGTTTCCGGTTCTGCGGATAGGTCATCGGGATGAACGGGATATCCTTTACTGCGTATTTCCAGTTCTGGCCCAGAGTCTTTAAGGAGTCACACAGAGACGGGATGATGATAGCAGAAATGCCCTTATACTCGCCCTTGATTCCCAGCTCCAGGATTGTCTGCATGATAGAGCAGATAAATGCCGGATAATATTTCTTTGCCTCGTTGATCTCCATGTCTGCGCCCCAGACACCCATCGGTACCAGGCCCATGGAATGAACGATCTCCTGCGGTGTATAATAGGTTACTGCAACGACCTTCTTACCTTCAGCCAGATATTTGTCCAGCTGTTTTCTCGGATTTGCAGCAACTTCATGAAGCTGTGCTAATAATTCCTTTGCTGCCATCTCTATTTCCCTCCTTTGTTTGCTTCCATGATCTCTGTCAGGCCCTGTACGCGGGTATCGTACTGTGCCTCAGAGAAGTTTCTCGGATCAGCCTGGTCGCCATCGAAGGAAACAACCGGGATGCCGCATGCCTCGCCGATCTGACGGCTCATCTCCGGCATGAATCCGGACCACAGCTTGCAGGAGCGGTTGGTATGTACTAACAGACCTTCTACATGGTTATCCTTGCAGAGCCTGATGCGTTTGTCTCTGGCATGCTCAAGGTTCATGGCATTCGGAACGTTTGCGTATGCACGGCACATTCCGTCAAAGTCATCGTAGATGAAGCCGAATGCGTCAGCATAAATGGTGGTTACCATGTTGATGCCTCTGCCCTTTAAGCCGGTAGAGGTAACACGCAGCCACGGCCAGCATGCAATACCTTCGAACATGATACGGTATTTCTCTTCTGCGCGGAAAGTGGAAGTGCCCTTTTCATGGTTCTCTTTGTACTCTTTTAACAGGGTTTCCATAGCGTCGCCTGCCTCTTCTTTACCACGTGCGGTAACCATAACTGCCATGTGGTTTAACAGGTCAAATCCGTTAAACGGAGATGGAACATATTTTGCCTGGGAGGTTGCCTCGATCCATGCGCGGCTTGCGCGTCCGGAGGAAGCCATAACCTCTTTGAAGCGCTCATCGCTCCATTTCTTGCCGGTATACGCTTCCAGACCATGGATAACATCCCAGAACTGAGCCTTGATGTACTCGGTCTCCGCATCGGATACCTCGTAATCCGGGTTGAACGGAATATCGATCATGAACATTGGGATGTTCAGCTCTTTTGCCAGGTTTTCGTACCATTTGATCATGCAGTTACAGATGTTGTTACAGCAAAGTACGAAGTCCGGCATCGGCATATCCTGCTCCGGAGCGGATTTCAGTTTTGCATAAGCAAGGGAGATACGTGCATATGCGCAGATATCGTTGGAGTAGCCCTCGCCCTCTGCCTCGTTACACATTCTCTCACCGCCGCCTCTTGCTGCAATACCAGCTGCCTGGTTTTCCGGGTAGCAGACATACAGTCCAAGGGTCTCCGGAATTTCTACCGGGAAGTTGCTGGCACACCAGCCAACCATCTCTCCGCGTTTTTTGGCCTCCATCGCATCACTGTAAGCCTTTGCCGCGATCTGGCCCAGCTTAAACTTTGCTGAGTTCGGATCTGGTGCTGGTCTGCTCTTTTTTACTTCTTCAGCCATTGTGAAAAACCTCCTTTATACATTTTCATTTCCTAAACTTAAATAGGTTCTGGCCGTCCGCACGTCACTTGCGGCGTCTGTCCGGTCTGTATCAGCTCGCGTCCTCCGCAAAGGAACACGGTAAGCTTTCTGTTTGATCTATGACTGGCTGCTCTTTCCGTACGCGTAAAGCGCTGCGCCGAGAGCTCCAAGTTCCTGTGCCCGCTTGTCGTAGTAGATTTCCACGCCAAGCTCCTTTGCCATGGCATTGCGGACACCGCCGTTCTGCGCCACGCCGCCGCTCATGCAGACCTCCTCGCGGATGCCTACACGCTTTGCCAGAGATGCAACCCTGGTTGCCACGGACTGGCAGATGCCTGCTACAAGATCCGGGATATCAGTTCCGGATGCCAGCTGGGAAATTACCTCGGACTCTGCGAATACCGTGCAGGTGCTGGAGATGCTTGCCGGCTTTACTGCTTTTGCGGCTTCGGTTTCCAGCTGGGAAATATCAAGCTTCAGGATATTTGCCATAACATCCAGGAATCTGCCGGTTCCTGCCGCGCATTTGTCATTCATAACAAAGTTGATCATGCGTCCCTCTTCATTCAGGGAAAGAACCTTGGCATCCTGGCCTCCTATATCGATTACTGTTCTTGCGCCCGGACAAACATAGTGGACACCCAGCGCGTGACAGGTCAGCTCACTAACCTGATAATCTGCCCCGTCATAGGTCTGGCGTCCGTATCCGGTTGCCACGGTGCATGCCATATCTGCCTGCGTAAGACCGCTTTCTTTCATTACATTTTCCAGCGCCTTGCTGACTCCGTCTGTTCCGACAGTAGCTACCACAATGGAGGATGCCACAATTTCACTTCCATCCTTCAGGATCACTGCCTTGGATGTAGTAGAGCCAATATCAATTCCCAGTGTATACATAACTGACACCTCTTCAAAATTTTCAGCTGTTATTTCTATGCCTTCTTTGCAGTTGTTAAAAATTAAACAAGTTTGAGCAAATAAAAACGGCGTCTTGCTTACGTTTCATACTATGGTATTCTAGTATACAAGATAAACGCCAAAAAAATTTGTTGTACGATTCCTCAATATCGCCAACAAACAGCTCAACTCATGACCCTATACTATCAAATTCATCAATGAATGTAAATAGTTTCTTTGTATTTTTTGTGTTTTTCACCGGAATTTTATTTGCACACCATTTCTTTTGTTTCTTTCAGTTTACATAAATCCAGCGTTTTTTGTTTATTTTTAAACACTCTCGTTTCCGGAGCAACTGCCTGAAAAGCAAAGAAAAAGACGGAACTATGCGCTTCTTTGCATATTCCGTCTCTTCCTTTCTATAACAGATCGGATCAACCATTCCTGAAATAGGTCGGATACTTGGCCGTAGCCCTGTCCGCAATGGCTGTGATCGTTTCCAGATGCCTTCCCATGCATTCCTGAGCTTTCTGGATGTTCCCTTCCGCAATAGCCTCAACTATCTTTTTGTGTTCCTCGATCAGCTGCGGCACACGATTATCGAAAGCCACATCAAAGTTTCGCCAGCGCGCGAGGTGCAGCATCAGGCTATCCAACATGCGCATCATGGCGCTGCGTCCTACACTGTCGATCATAATCTTATGGAATTCGGCATCCAGCTCCGGAAAACGGCCAAAGTAATCGGCCTCATCCCTGTATTTCTCCTGTTCCTTCAGATTCGCTTCCAGCCGCTTCAGCATCTGGCTGCGCTCTGCTTCGCCCAGTTCGGTAAAAATCTCATAGAGGACTTCCTTTTCCACCGCTGTACGCAATGTCAGAAGATCCGCGATATGGCTTAAATCCATGAGACTGACGTAGGTACCCCGCTGCGGATAAATCTCAATAAAGCCAAGCTGCTTAAGACGCGTAAACACAGTGCGGATGACCGAGCGGGACACTCCGTACTCCGCAGACATCTGATTCTCGCTGATCAGCTGTCCAGGCTCCAGGCGCAGCTGGATGATCCGGTTCAGCATCTGTTCAAAAATTTCATCTGACGTATTCGGATGACTCTCACCAGATTTCGCATAAATCATACTTACTTCTCCCCGCTGCTTTCATTTTTTACCATTCTACGTCAGAATTTTGCTGCTGTCAACCGCAGACAAATTGCAATTTAAGGGAATAGCACGAAAGGGTCCGAAGTTCCGGGGAGGGCCTACAGAACCGCAGATGCGGTGGAATTTTGTACTTCATTCGCTCCGCCGCCTATTGTTTCCCCTGCGACCCAAACTCACTCACTGCGCTC